>NZ_JOMN01000015.1:0-224699 GCF_002153485.1 Acetobacter sp. DmW_043
ACCTCAGGAGCCGGGGCCACCTCAACAGGAGCAGCAACCTCAGGAGCCGAGGCCACCTCAACAGGAGCAGCAACCTCAGGAACCGGGGCCACTTCGGTCGAAGGCTGATGAATATGCCAGCGGACGCCACACGCTGAACACCTCAGTGTCTGACGCTTGACAAGAAGCTCTTCAGGTACCCGATACGCAATTCCACAGGAAGGGCAGACAATTCTCATCAGCACGCTCTGGAACACCCCATCACAATAACATCAGACCAAAAAATAACCATTCAAACTCCAAAGAGGAGCCCGCAGCGCACCATACCCTGTTTTCATAAAAAGATCATACCCTCTTCCTTTATAAAATAAATAAAGGCTACAAGGTACTATTGTGAATTAATTCTCTTTCCTCAGAAAACCTGCCCGGCATGGCAGAAGATAACCTGAAAAACTGACAAACAAGGTCTCAGCCATTGTCTTCTCAGTTTAATACGCCATAACTTAAAATCCGATGGCATAATTTTCTGTCCCTTTAACTTTACGGAGCCTGCTGCTCCCGGGCGTATTTTCTGTTATGCTGACTGCCCATTCATTATAATGAATAGCTATTACGAACGGTGCACATGATCTGTCTGCAGAATGTTTACTGGCAACGAGAACGCAGACGCGGGCACTCTGTTCTGCATGATATTACATTTACGATCAGACAAGGCGGGTTTCGATGGCTGCTTGGCCCCTCTGGCGCAGGAAAAAGCAGCCTGCTTGCGCTGCTCAACCTCGAGAGCCTGCCTCTGACAGGGCAGATGAATATACTGGGTAAATCTGTCAGCAACACGACACCACGCTCTGCTCTGGTCCGGCTGCGCCACAGAATCGGCATGGTACATCAGGATTATAACCTCATCCATGACCTCTCTGTTTTTGACAATGTTGCTCTCCCTCTCCGCCTGCAAAAACGCCCTGAAGATGAAATCAGTGAGGAAGTAAAGGCCATTCTCAGCTGGGTCGGACTTGGCGCGCATACAGGCATGCCATCTGCCAGCCTTTCAGGTGGAGAGCAGCAGCGCACAGCGCTCGCCCGGGCCATCGTGCATCGCCCTGAAATCATACTGGCTGACGAACCGACAAATGCTCTCGAAGAATCTCAGGCCTACAGACTTCTTGACCTGTTTGATGAGCTGAATACCATGGGTACGACTGTCATTGTCGCCACGCATAATGAAGCTCTGGTCAGACGTATGCCACGCCCTTCCCTTTACCTGGAAAATGGTCATCTGACCTGTGAAGGCGGAGAATAATGCTCTCTTTTCTTCTGCCCGGCCGTCATGATGGTCTTTCCCTTTCAAAAGCTTTACCAGACCGCACATTATTCTTCCTGGTAACTATGATCAGCTTTCTGGCTGCTCTGACCCTCACTGGCGCAAATGGAGCACGGAGCCTCTCGGAGCGCTGGCAAAATGGTGCAGCTCAGCTGCTGACCATTCAGGTTCCCGAGCCAGATCAGTCCGTAAATAATAAACTCTCCACTTCACGTGCGGATACTGTTGTCGCAGCTTTATCAAAAGCTTTACCTGGCAGCATTGTTCACCGGCTGACACAGGCCGAGCTCAATCACCTGCTGACCCCATGGCTGGGAGACATCAAAGATAATGCCCTGCCCCTGCCCGGCGTCATTGAAGTGAGGCTGCCCGATGGCAGCAGCCCTCCGGACGACCTGAGTAAAACTTTGAATGATCTCGTTGCAGGAACCTCAGTCGAACGCAACACAGAATGGAGTGAAAGACTTAAAATACTGGCCGAGAACCTGCTAACATGCGCCACTCTGGCTCTTGTCGCCGTTACAGGGGTTGCCACCATGATTATCGCCCTGACAACACGAACCGGGCTTTCAAGCCGGCGTAACATTATCCGGATCTTACATAGCCTCGGGGCAACAGATAATTATATTGCAGGCCGTTTTGCGAGCAGAACCGGCCTGCTCGCACTTGCTGGCGGTATTTCCGGCACGCTGCTCTCCCTTATACCTCTCACCATTCTTTTTCGTATGGCAGCACCTTTCACGGCACCTTCTGCCACAATCACCGACCTGCCCGAGTGGTATGAGCTCACGGCAATGTTTCCTTCAGACCTGCTGACTGCACTCGCGGCGCTACCATTCGTTGCTGCGCTTATTGGCTGGTTCACAACACAGACCATTGTTCGCCTCTGGCTGCTGCGTATGCCATGACGCAGGCTTATGGTAACCAGCACTCTCGCCGGACGTCACTTCTGAAAAGATTTTTTTTGCTCCTCGCCTTACCTCTCCTCGGTCTGATTATTCTGTTTGGCTGGTTTTTTGTTACGGCGTTAACTCCGCCTCCGCAGGCATATCTCCTGCCACATACCGACGGCATCGTTGCCCTGACAGGAGGGCAGAAGCGCATAGAAACCTCTCTGAAACTACTATTGCAGAATCGGGGAGATAAACTTCTGATCTCAGGGGTAAGCTATCAGACTGCGGATAAAGACCTTCTGCCTCCCCTGCCTGACACAATAAAAACACGTATCACTCTGGGTTATCAGGCACGTTCAACTATTGGTAATGCCACAGAAACAGCTACATGGGTCGCTGACAACCATATTCACAGCCTGATTATCGTCACAGCCGGGTACCATATGCGGCGCGCCATGCTTGAACTGGAGCGCACTTTACCCGGTGTGACTCTTTATGCTTATCCGGTTACACCTCCGGCACTCACGCACCCCCTTACACTGACGACATTGCGCCTGCTTCTGACCGAATATTTCAAATGGATTGGTGCTCTGGCCGGTATAACGCAGAACCCCTCAAAAACAGTCATGACGGCACTGAGACACTAGCAGCCTGACAGAAAACAGATTTGGTGATTTCAATGGGTTGTTCTTCACTTTTTTTATGAAGAGAAAAAGTGATAGTACCCCGGACTGAAATCACCCGTCGTCAGTATCGTCTTGCTGACCTGAAATATACAAAGTGAGCTTTGCCTGACCCGGACGATGCAGATGACTCAGCAAAGATGTCTAAGAGACATCACAGACATGGCGCAATTTTTATAACTTTATTTACCTGTCATCCTGGAAAAAATTACTAATAGAAATTTTAGTATCTATCTGGCAATTTTCAATATTCATTTTTTCTTTTTAGTTAATTTCGAAAAATATAGCACATCTTCTTCAATTTGCCTTTTTTCTTCTTCAGTCTGAGGTTTTGGAATATAACCACCACTCAATGCTATATCATACATAGTATCGACCTGCTCATTATACTGCTGTGCAATACACGCTTTATCATCTTTACATTTATTTCGTTCAATAAGCCATTTTTTTTGAAAATTTATAATATCATTTACCTGCGATGCACTTAATTGAAAATGATCAACCTCATTATCCGCTTCAGGGGTTCCTCTGATTGCTTTTTGCAGTGCCTCCAGCATTGAGCGGTCCCATCCGCCCAGAACATTACTGTCGCATATCGCTTTTTCAGTTTCTGTATTATTTTGACTGCATTTAAATGATGGTAAAATTTTTTCCCCTGGTTTTATTTTTCTTAAAATAAGTAAAACGCCATCGCCTTTCCATGTCAAAAGGAGTTTTTTATTCGGTAATGTGACCTGTACAGGACGATTTATTTTCTTTTCTTTACGATCATCACAATTGTAACCTAACGAGGAAACAAGAGTTTTTTTGCTATAAGGCACATTAAAATCTGCGGGATCACGAACCGGAAAATTATCGCTTGAATGAAACATATGAGCCGGGAATGTCGTGGCAAGCCATTTACCTAACGTGATGTTTTTAGAATTCTTTTTTCTGCAAACACCTGTCGCTGTATCACTTGTAAGCTGTGAAACGTTGATAAAAAAAACTCTGTTTTTTAACCTTGGATCGTCCTGCATATATATATGCTGTGTATTATAGAGCGTTGGATCGATACTCACGCTTTCAACAAAATATTCAGCGCTGGTATCCTCCTGCGCATAAGCGCAGAGAGGAAATAATAACAGGTATACTGCAAAAAAAACTTTCTTCATTCAGATATCTTTAATTTCTGGCTTTAAAACGTGTAAAAAAATATTTCTCAAAAGCCCGTGCTATGCGCGCAATATTATCAGCTTTATCACGGCCATTAACTATATGTCTTGCAGCGAGATAGTTTGTGTAAGATCCACAAAGTATTGGATTGATGCCGGACGAGTAATATTTGTTGTAACTACAAACGCACTCTCCCAGTAAGTTGTAGCCAGCATATAAGCCATCCAGCGAATATCATACACATCCGGATTGTTAAAAATACGTGTCAGAACATCACGACGATTAGGAATACAATAAGAAAAAGAAAGAGATGTATTGTATTTAGCATGAAGATATTTTTTATTATGGTCGCGATCAACGCCATTTAGAAACTGATAAATAATCCTCTCTATATCAGGGATAAGGTCTCCTGTATTAATATTTCATACTATCGTTACCATCATGATAATTTTTAATATCATATAAAAAATTTTTATACATATTTAATATATAAAACTAATATTATTCTCACAATAAGACCACATAAACTGTTCTGTCTTGCTAATTGCAATCTATAGTCATTCAGCTGGAGACAACACACTTAAAGCTTGATGAAATCTGATCAGAGCGGCGCGAAGTTTTCGGTCCAAAATCACTCAGGCCGCTTTTTGACGCAGGCTCTAAGGCCTGCCCACTGCCCTCTGCGGCCCTCCACAAAAAACAATCCTTTCTGCAGAAATTGACCTTTTATAGTTTTAGTCTGTAGAACTTTATACAGAAATGCAGATTGCTATCTCCTTCCAGAACAAACAAAACCAGACGGAGACATACTGAATGATCATCGACCAGCGGGTAGGTTTACGCATTGTTGCCCGGGAAATTTTCGGGACACTTTTACTAATGATGGCCTGGGATTTTGTCGTGGTCATTCTGTTTCAGATATTCCACCAGGAATGGATGGAACAACCCAGCCTCCCTGTTTCTCTGATTGGCTCCGCACTGGCGTTATTTATGGGTTTTCGCAACAACAGCGCTTATGCCCGCTGGTGGGAGGCCCGCACATTATGGGGTTCCATTACAAACAACTGCCGCTCTTTCGGTCGCCAGGCCGGTACCCTGCTTAAAGACCGGCCTGACCTTATGTTTGGCATTGCGGCATACCCACATGCTTTGCGTGGCGCACTGGGAAATATTGATGTCTCAGCAGATGTTAACCGCCTTCTGCCACCAGAAATGGCACAAGCCATTGTCGGCTGGCGTAACCAGCCTAACGCTATTCTCTATCAGCTTGGCCTTGGCGTAAGCGATGAGGTTGCCAAAAAGAACATCGACGGAGCCGTCCATGGGCAGATTGACCGTATTTTATCTGACCTGGCCAATGCACAGGGAGGCCTGGAACGTATTCGCAATACGCCGCTTCCCATGCAGTTTTCTTCCCTACCGCGTGCACTCGTCAATATTTTCTGCATCGTTTTACCACTTTCAATGGTGCAGACACTTGAGTGGATCACACCCCTGGGCTCGACCCTTGTAGGTCTGCTCTTTGTCGTTCTTGATAAAAGTGCCAGTGACCTCCAGGCCCCCTTCTCAAGCACACCGCATTCTCTGCCGATGGCAACAATGGCGCGAAACATCGAAATTGACGTTGTACAACCGACAGGACAACTCTCTCCGCCCCCCCTGGGTACCGTCAACGGGATCCAGTACTAACGTATATGTAGCTATTCGCCGGTTGTTTAGCGATAATCAAAGACATACTTCCTCTTCTGTGGTAAAAGCCAGAGCTATGAATACTTTCAGAGCTACCTCTAAAAATGGCGTGACAGACGCCATGGCACGTACGGCCGCAGCAACTACTGCAGCCGAGGCTAAAATTCGTGTTAAAGACGATGATCCCTTCCAGGAAGGAGATGCTATCGTCTACGCAGCCCACGGTGTGGGACGTGTTGACCGTATTGGCGTTGATGAAATTGCCGGTACAAAGATCGAAGTCATTCAGATTTCCTTTCCTGGCAATCAGATGACTTTGCGCATTCCTTTGTCCAAAGCACGCAAGTCAGGACTGAGGAAGATCGTCTCACGCGAGATCGTTGATAAAGCTATGGCGATCATCAAAGGCAAACCTCATGTCAGTAAGGGCATGTGGGCTCGTCGCGCTGTTGCCTATCAGGAAAAAATCAACTCAGGTGACCTGGTTCAGATTGCTGAAGTCCTGCGCGACCTGCGTCGTAATGTTGACAGTCTCGATGGCAGCTTTAGCGAACGCAAACTCTTTGAGGCTGCACAGGAACGCTTTGTCGCCGAGGTCGCTATTCTTGAAAAGAAAGATCCGGCAGATGTACTTACAACACTGACTGAAGTGATGAAGGCAGCCTGATTTTTTAATATCACAGCGCCCCGCATAAAAGACCCGGAAGATGCAACATCTTGCCGGGTCTTTTTACATGCAGTTACACTGACCATTATGAGCTTAGTTAAGCAATATCTGCCCTGAGGCAGACACCATAAACAGCGGACCTGATTTTATGCATAATAATTTAAGCACAAGCGATGAGACAACTTTACGTCGGGCGCTTAACGAAATTAAATCCGGCCGCTATGAAGCCACGCTTCCTGCCCTTGAGACACTATCCAACCCCGACAGTACAGAAGCGCTGACATTGAAAAGCTTCTGCCTGGCAGGAATGGGCAAAACTAAAGAAGCCACCAGTCTTCTGTGCCAGGTTGCAGCTCTGACCCCTCTGGCAAAACACCCTCTGGAACAGCTGGTTGATATAATGATCAGCCAGGAACGACGCGATGACAGCCTGCCCGTCTGCCGTGCTGTTATAAAGCGTACCCCACAGGATGCCCGGGTCTATGATATTATGGGGCATGTGCTCACACAAATGGGGGAACTGACAGAAGCGGTTGATATTATTCGACAGGCCTCTGATCTGCGCCCTGACTGTATTCTTTCAAAAAATACTCTGGCAATGGCACTCGCTGAAAAAGGCGATATGGAAGAAGCTTTAGCTATTCTGCAAAATACCCTGAAGCAACATCCTGATAACGCAGCCACTTTATCAAATGCGGCTATTATTCTGGCCAATACAGGGCGCTTTGACGAATCTCTTGATCTGTACCGCAGGTCTATTTACCTGCGCCCTGACCATGCTCAGATACGCCTTAACCACTCTATCGCCCTGTTAAAAGCTGGACGTTTCACACAAGGGTGGACAGAGCATGAATGGCGGCTTGATTTACCTGGACATACAAGTCTGCCACGAGAAGCGCTTCTTCCAACTCTCACTCCGGATACTGATATCAGCGGCAAGCACATTCTCATTACGCAGGAAGAAGGCCTTGGAGATACACTTATGTATCTGCGCTATATTGAACCGCTGGCAAAACGTGGTGCTATTCCTCATCTGTGGGTACCGGGCACTCTGGAGGAGCTGTGCAAACGCGTAAAAGGAGCAGCACATGTGCAGGTCGGCGGCTCAGTGCCTGAATTTGACTGGCACTGCCCTTTTATCAGCCTGCCACGGGTTTTTGCTGCCACAGAGGAGAAATGGGGCAGCCCTGTGCCATTCCTCTCTGCTGATCCGGTAAAAGTAAAAAAATTTACTGATCTTATGCCTGATAATGGCAAACTTAATGTGGGCATTATATGGGGTGGTTCGCCGCGCCCTACACTGGTCGGAGCACACCTTGTAGACCGTCGCCGCTCAATGCACCTCGACACACTGGCTCCGCTCGGCAAGCTGCGTCATGTTAATCTGATCAGCGTGCAAAAAGGCCCCTATGCCGGGCAGACAGAAAATCTGCCCGAAGGAATGACACTTTATGACCCGACAGATGACCTTAATTCTATGGATGACACAGCAGCCCTGATTATGGCTCTGGATGTCCTGGTCTCTGTTGATACATCGTGCGTTCACCTGGCCGGCGGTTTAGGCAAACCCGTGATCATGATGGATCGTTACGATAATTGCTGGCGGTGGCTGCACAAAACAAGCACAAGCCACTGGTACCCCTCCCTGCAGATTGTAAGGCAGGAAGTACCGCGCCAGTGGAAACCTGTTGTTGAAAATGTCTGTGCCATTCTGCGTAAAATGGCCCGTGAAAAAAGCAAATGACCTCTGCTGCTGCAAAGGCCAGAAGCAGAAAACACCTAGCCTGGAATACCTGTCTTAACAGCAGATGGAGCAATCAGTTTAGCCGGACTGCCGTTACCAATCACTTCGAATACACCAAGGTCACGGCGGGTCCGTCCGTTAGGTAATAAGGTAATCGGGCCATCAACGCCGTTAAACCCTTCTGAACGAGTCAGAATATTCACCGGATAACCTGATGGAGCGATTTGAGAAACTGTCTTCGCAATATTCGCAGCATCGTAAGATAAATCAGCAAGCGGCCGTGGCATATGGTGATTTCTGGCCATAAACTGATTAACAAAACCCTGACGGGAGGCCGGGTCGGGTGCTGCGTACCAGGCGCCTCGCAGCGCTCCCAGCTTTGTCGCGAAAGCTGACCATAAACCAGGACCAAGGATACGCACGGAAGGAGCTGCGACCTGTGTCTCGTTCAGAGCATCTATAACCATCCTGAGACCGGCTCCGGTGTCTCCCAGAAGCAAAGCATCAAACGGTGGTGCAGGCAGTTGCAGCTTTTGCTCCGCTGTCGTTGTCTCAGCATCCGGCCTGAGTGCTGCGGCAAGATCTGCAGGCAGCGAGCTGTTATTCTCCCCGGCAGAATCTGTCACTGCGGGCTCGGCCTGAACAGGAGCCGTCTCGCCTGCTCCTCCCTGTGCCTGAGCCAGCCGCGAATCATAAACAGTCAGCTCATGCGCGGTCATCTTAATGCTTGCTGCGCTGGCGATATGGTACACGACAACAGGTGAAGGTAACCCCTGCTCAAGACAAGCTGCTTTCAGACCTGCTCCCATAGCGCGACCCAGGGGGTTGTCGGGCAGTAAGGCTGCAAAACGCGTGCGCCCCTCCTGGTGAGCAAGAAACACCAGCCTCTGAACCTGATCCTCAGGCGTAATACCCATAACCCACACGCCAGGATGCGCCTGCGAAATATCACTGGTAAATGCCAGAACAGGAACGCCGGCAGACAATGCACCAGGGGCCGCTGCGGCTGTATCACCTGCTGTAAGAGGGCCGAGAAGCAGAGTATCACCCGCGCTTATTGCCGCTGCAGCGGCAGCAGCCGCACCACCAGAGCCGGCGGTGTCTCTTACATCCATTTGAGGAACAGCTACGCCCTGCGCCGAAGACGTGGCAGATAAAGCCAGCTGTGCACCTGCAAGTAACTCGTGCCCAAGAGATGCATTAGGCCCGGACAACGGCAGTAAAACACCGACTTTATGACCTGCTTCTGTCGCCTCTGGCTTAGTCGTTTCGTGCGCACAACCGGCAAGCAAAAAACCTGCCAGACCAAAAACAGCCAGTCCGGTCTTGCGTATCATCTTATTTACCGTCACATCCCGATACAATACCCTGGCAGTCGTCACACCAGAAAAGAAAGAGCAGGCTCGTGCCATCATCCAGTTTATCTCCCGAAAGCAACCGGCCTGATATAGAACACGGCGGGCCTCTTTCGTCCAATAATAATAATCAGCACACTACAGATCGTATGTCCCGTACATTTGCTCTGACGCTGGTCGCAACACCTATCGGTAACCTCAGTGACTTCAGCCCGCGGGCCATACAGGCCTTAAAACATGCTGACCTCGTTTTGTGCGAAGATACACGTACAACAGCCAGATTACTGAGCGAATATAATATTTCAGTCAGAACTGAAGCACTTCATGAACATAATGAGGAGCAAAGAGTTCCGGGCCTGATAAGCAAATTAGAACAGGGTTTGCAGATCGCTCTGGTCTCAGATGCCGGTATGCCTCTGCTGTCTGACCCGGGATATCGCCTGGTACGGGCTGCCATTGATGCTGATATTCCGCTCACTGTCATTCCCGGCCCCAATGCTGCACTAACGGGCCTTGTTTTGTCAGGGCTGCCGCCACATCCGTTTATGTTTATTGGCTTCCCTCCTCCACGCTCTTCAGCGCGCAAAGAAGCCTTTGCAAAACTTCATGCAGCAGAACATGCAGGTCTGGCAGCCACCTTAATATGGCACGAATCCCCTCACCGCCTGAGCGAAACACTGGTGGATATGGAAGCCATATTTGGCCCGTCACGCCAGGGAGCTGTCGCACGTGAGCTGACCAAGCGCTTTGAAGAAGTCAGGCGGGGGACGCTGAGCCAGCTGGCAGAATATTATGCAGCCAATACACCCCGCGGAGAAATTACTGTGCTTCTTGGCCCGCCGTCAGAAACACAGGAAACAAGCCAGCGCTCGCTCGACGATACACTGCGCTCGTTGCTTGAAACACACTCTGTCAAGGATGCTGCAACTCTGGCTGCAACAGCCGCAGGCCTGCCACGCCGGACCGTTTATGCACGGGCACTGGAGCTGACAACGAAAGGAAAAAACTAAAAACGCAGCCTGAAGTCAGCAGACGATAAAAATGCTGACTATCCCTCTTCAGCCAGTGCCATGCCTGCGGCATGTCCGCTGGCCCAGGCCCAGTGAAAATTGTAACCGCCCAGCCAGCCGGTAACATCTGCAGCTTCGCCAATGACATACAGGCCAGGCACTTTTTCAGCCTGCATCGTGCGCGATGAGAGTGAGCGGGTATCGATCCCACCCAGTGTCACCTCAGCTTTGGCAAAGCCCTCCGTGCCTGTCGGATGCACATCCATACGATGACAGGACTGCGCAATATGACGCACAGCTTTATCAGACCATTCAACCACCGGACGGTCAGGGGCATACTGTCCGGCCATCTCATACGCCAGACGCTGCGGCAACCAGCGGCTTAAGGCTGCGGGGCCACGCATCTTGCCTTTAGCCTTTTTAATGTCTCCCAGCAGCTGTTCAAAATTCTGACCAGGCAGCAAATCAATACGTATCGCCTCGCCAGGTTGCCAGTATGACGAAATCTGCAGCAATGCCGGGCCTGAAAGCCCGCGATGAGTAAACAGAAGTGCCTCATCAAACACACGCTTGCCGCATGATACTCTGACCGGCAGAGAAATACCGGCAAGTGTGTGCACCCACCGATCCGACTCTGCGCCAAAAACCAGCGGCACAAGCCCGGGGGTGGGCTGTATTACGGAAAGACCGAACTGACGGGCAATGTCATAGGCAAACCCGGTAGCGCCTGTTTTAGGTACAGACAAACCGCCCGTTGCCAGCACAACAGCACGGGCAGAGAAATTACCTGCGGATGTTTCTACGCTAAACTGATCAGAGCGACTGACAGATGTCACTTTTACATCCGTCATCACACGCACATGAGCCTGCGCGCATTCTGCAAGCAGCATCGTCACGATATCGCGTGCTGAATTATCACAAAAAAGCTGTCCCAGCTTTTTCTCATGCCAGGGAATATGATGCTTTTTAAGAAGTTCAAGAAAATCAGCCGGTTTATATCGGCTTAGCGCCGAATAAGGAAAGCGCCTGTTCTGCGACAGGTAGCATTCAGGCTGGATATCGAGGTTAGTAAAATTGCAGCGCCCACCCCCTGAAATAAGGATCTTACGTCCCACTTCGGCATTATGATCAAGCACAACAACCTGGCGTCCGCCACGGGCAGCCGTGATGGCAGCCATAAGACCCGCTGCACCACCGCCAATAACAATAACATCGGCAGAGCGTGCCGTCCGTTCACGTATCGTCACAATAATTCAGAACTCAGAAATCAAGATTAGCGTAATGACCGGGCGGTGTAATGCCCGACACACGATCAGACAGTAATGGCCGGAAACACGGACGTGACTTCATACGGGCATACCAGTCACGCAGTGCCGGAACGCGGGACCAGTCAATGTCACCAATAAAATCGAGGCATGACAGATGCGCTGCAGCTGAAAAATCAGCAAGCGACAGAAACGACCCGGCAAGCCAGTTTCGATTCTCAGCCAGTCCGTTGATATATTTCAGCCTGGGCTTCATCGCGTTATAGCCCTCGCGCAGAATCGAACCGTCAGGATTCCCCTGTCCGCTCAAACGCTTAAACACACGCTCTGTAATAAAGCGATCCGTCACATCACGGGCAAAATGCCCGCCAAACCATGCAACCAGGCGCCTGACCTCAACACGCTCTGCCAGGGTACGCCCCAGCAATGGTGTGCCGGAATATGCCTCTTCCAGATATTCACAGATCACTCTGGAGTCAGGCACAACCAGCCCGTTATCCTCACAAAGGACCGGGACCTCACCCGCCGGGTTAAGCGCCAGAAATTCCGGGCGTTTTTCCCACACAGGCTCAATTACCGTATCGAACGGCAGACGTTTCTCACCCAGAACAAGACGCACATTGCGGCAATAGGGAGACATGGGATGATGAAAAAGGGTACGCATAGAAATAAGATTTATGACATTGTCTGCTGTCTTGCCAGAGGCTAAATGAAAATGAAGTAAACTTTAAAATGTCGCACCAGATTATACAGACACAACGCAGCCTTCCCTGATAGTCAGGCACCCTATCCTTTATGATTTTTCCTCCAAGAGGTATTTTCTTTGTCCGGCACGCCTTCCTCTCCCCGTATTCGTTTGTCTGGCCGCTCTTTTCTGGCACTGACCCTCACACCTGAAGCCCCGCTTGTGGACTGGCTGCAGGCACTGGATGCACAGATCAGCCGCTCGGCAGGCTTCTTCTCAGGGAAACCCATCATTCTTGATCTGGCGTGCCTGGCAGAAAATACGCCCCACCTTGCAGACCTCAAATCTGCTCTCGAAGAGCGCGGCATTAATATTATTGCTATTGAGAACGGGAATCGGGAGTGGGCGTCTGTCGCCGACTGGGGATGGCCGGAAAGTCTCGTCGGCGGACGCTCATCAGGTGAAGTGAAAATTCCTGATGAAACAACACCCCCTCCTCCCCCGCAGGCTGTGGCTTCCAGCCTGCTCATTGAAGACCCTGTCAGGTCAGGTCAGCATATTGTCTGGCCAGATGGTGATGTCATTATTCTTGGTGCGGTTGCCTCAGGGGCTGAAATTTCAGCAGGCGGATCAATTCATATTTACGGCGCATTACGTGGCCGTGCGATTGCAGGCCTTGGTGGCCACCCCGAAGCGCGAATCTACGCCCGTGTTCTTGAGGCTGAACTTGTGGCCATCGACGGATTTTATGCCACAGCCGAAGAAATGGAAGCCGCCCCGGCTGGCAAGCCAACGCAGGTGCTGCTTGAGGGAGAAACCCTTGTTTTCCGCGCGATAACCTGATTTTCCGCCTACCCGATTACAAAAAAGAAAGTTTCCGTCACATTCTGCATTTCTTTATTTCTGTGCAAACTGTATCTTACACTTTCTATATTGTCTTTGTGCGTTTTTACGAACGCCGGGGGCTACAGATTACAGGGCGCAGAGAGGATAAGGCGGATGTCAAAGGTTCTGGTTGTTACGTCGGGCAAAGGCGGGGTAGGTAAAACCACGACGTCCGCAGCGCTGGGTGCAGCGCTGGCTAAAGCGGGGGAAAAGGTCGTCCTGGTCGACTTTGATGTGGGCCTGCGTAACCTCGACCTGATTATGGGTGCCGAACGACGGGTTGTTTTCGACCTCATCAACGTCATTCAGGGAGACGCCAGCCTTAATCAGGCATTAATCAAAGATAAACGAGTCGATACACTTTACCTGCTGCCCGCCTCGCAAACGCGGGACAAAGATGCCCTGACATCTGAAGGCGTAAAAAAAGTTATCAACGAACTCCGCTCAAAATTCGACTGGGTTGTCTGTGACAGCCCTGCCGGTATCGAGCGCGGTGCACAGATGGCCATGTATCACGCTGACATGGCTGTTATTGTCACCAACCCTGAAGTCTCATCGGTCAGAGATAGTGACCGTATTATCGGTATGCTCGACAGCACGACCGAGCGTGCAAAAAAAGGAAAGAAAATCGATAAACACCTGCTGATCACCCGTTATGATCCGCAGCGTGCCGCACGGGGCGATATGCTTGCCACCGACGATATGCTCGATATTCTTTCTATTCCTTTGCTTGGCATCATCCCGGAGAGCACAGATGTGCTGCGCGCCTCAAACCTGGGCGCACCGGTAACACTTGCTGAGCCGGAAAGCCCGCCCGCCCGTGCTTATATCGATGCTGTTCGCCGCCTGAAAGGTGAAACAGTGGAAATGACCGTTCCGTCAGGTCGTCGGACCCTGCTGGACTGGCTCTTCAGACGGAGGGTAGCATGAGTTCTTTTCTGAGTGCTCTTTTTAAAAAACGTTCATCAGCGCCTGTTGCCCGCGACAGACTGCAAATTCTGCTTGCCCATGAACGCATTTCAGGCAGCGACGATAAAAATGACCTGATCACACAGCTGCATCGTGAGATCATGGAAGTTATCAAACGCTATGTCGCTGTTGATCAGGACAAAGTGCAGATCAAGCTTGATCGTGGCGCACACTGCTCAATGCTTGAAATTGATGTTGAAGTTCCTGGCCTTTCAAACAGTAAGCCTGCATCAGATAAAGCTGCAACGCCCGGACCTGCTCCGGAAAAAAAGCCTGCCTCGCAGGATACATCAGCGCCGGCTAAAAAGTAACCGGAAGAGCAATTATGTTAAAAAAAGACTGGCATTTTCTGCCGGTCCTTTTTTAACAGCTCCGCCTGAGAAAATATCCTTATATTTTTGATAAATATCCCAAACAAAGCTTGCATTGATCATAAAAGCCTGCTTGCTCTTTTCCTATGCAGCCCACATCTCCCAAAACCGGATGGTTCCCCATTGTTTTGCGCATGGAAGACGCCCATGTGCTCGTTATCGGAGGCGGAAACGTCGCTGCCAACAAAGTGCAGCTACTTGTCCAGACCGGAGCACGTATCGAGGTTCTGTCTTCTGATTTATGCGATGAGCTGCGCATACTTGCTAAAAAAAAAGAAATTGCGCACCAGGCCCTGGATGTAACTGCTGCTGACGTCAGGGTGCGGCTGCCGCACTGCCGGCTGGTTTATATTGCCACAAATGACAAAGCGCTGAACCGCTCGCTGGCTACCCTGTGCCTTGAGGCTAATGTGCCTGTCTGCTCAGTCGATGATCCGGGTTTTTCAAGTTTTATTACGCCTGCCCTGTCTATTCGCGGGGAAGTGCAGATTGCGGTTTCCACCGGGGGTGCAGCCCCCGTTCTGGCGCGACGACTGCGAGCACGCATTGAAGAGCTCCTCCCGGCTGGTCTGAATAAGCTTGCAGCCTTTATGCAAAACGCCCGCCTGCCCCTGCGTGACAAGCTCCCTGATCCATCTGAACGCCGCAGGGTGTGGGAAAGTTTTCTCGATGGCAAAGGTCAGAAACTGGCTCTGGAAGGGAAAACCGAACAGGCCACCCAGGAACTTAACCGCCTGACGGAAGGCCACCGCCAGCAGGGTGAGGTCTGGCTTGTTGGTGCCGGACCAGGAGACCCGGATTTATTGACCCTTGCCGCTCTGCGCCTGATGCAGGACGCTGATACAGTTCTGTATGATAATCTTGTCTCGCCAGATATTCTTAATTATGTCCGCCGCGACGCTGAGCGTGTTTTCGTTGGCAAACAACGCAACCACCATACCCTGCCTCAGCAGGACATTAATGCCGAACTCATTCGCCGTGCAAAAGCCGGGGAACGTGTGCTCCGCCTGAAAGGTGGTGACCCCTTCATCTTTGGCCGGGGCGGTGAAGAAATGGAAGCTCTGGTTGATGCAGGCGTTTCTTTTCGCATTATTCCAGGCATTTCAGCCGCTAATGGCTGTGCAGCCTATGCCGGCATTCCCCTGACACACCGTGACTGTGCACAGGCCTGCCTTTTTCTGACAGGGCATGCCCGTGCAGATGGTACGCTCGAACTGGCATGGGAAAAAATTGCTCTGCATGGCCAGACAGTTGTTATTTATATGGGGTTAAATGCCCTTCCATCTTTATGTCAGCAGTTACAGGCTCATGGTTTACCCGCAGACTGGCCAGCAGCTCTGATTGAGCACGGTACAACACCACGCCAGCGTGTTTTCACCGGCACACTCAGCTCTCTTCCTGAAACTTCCGTAACACACAAGGTAACCAGCCCGGCCCTTGTAATAATTGGTGAGGTTGTCCGCCACAGAGTGGTTCCATTGCACCCCTGACTTTGACGACAAATATATTTTTCATATCGTCGGAATGGTAACGTGCTATCTTTTTTTCAGATATCGACTATGATTTCAGAAGAACGAAACGCAGAACTCTTTCATATTTCATAAATCAAAGAAAATATTGCTCTTCCCGGTGGAGGCGGTAGATACAACATATGACACCTGCTTCATTGCTGCTCTGGCTGAGAAACAGCATTCCCACACTGGACCGCTATATTTTTCACCAGCTTTTTGTCGCATTGCTTGCAACAACCGGTGGGCTGGCAGCATTAATATGGCTTATGCAGTCACTGCACTTTGTGTCTCTGGTTGTTGACCGCGGGCTCTCTCTGGGGGTTTTTATCAAGCTGACAAGCCTGCTTGTTCCCTCATTTGTCGCTGTTATTCTGCCTATTACGACATTTGTCGTCAGCCTGTTTGTGTATCAGAGGCTGGCAGGAGACAGAGAGCTGACTGTTATGCGCGCTGCTGGCCTTTCGCCTTTTGCGACTGCCAAGCCAGGGGTAAGCTGCGCCATCATGGCAACCATTTGCGGTTTTTTGCTCAATTTATGGATTGTA
Organism: Acetobacter sp. DmW_043; assembly: GCF_002153485.1. Classification (NCBI taxonomy): domain Bacteria; kingdom Pseudomonadati; phylum Pseudomonadota; class Alphaproteobacteria; order Acetobacterales; family Acetobacteraceae; genus Acetobacter; species Acetobacter sp. DmW_043. Next base: position 16,728 of record NZ_JOMN01000015.1, read on the forward strand.
CCGCATTCTTATCATGCATTCAGAGCTTACGAATTTCAGATCCGAAATAAAATGGCTGCCTTTATGTTGCAGGAAGGCGTTTTTACCAAAGTCTCAGATGTAATGACTGTCTATATCCGTTCACGCAGTCACGATGGCACACTACACGGTATTATGGTTGAGGATGATCGTCAGCCTGACCGCCATGCAACTATTCTGGCCAACCACGGCACACTGGTTGTGGTGGATGATGTGCCGCGGGTCATTTTATACGATGGCTCGCGTCAGGTGATTAACAAACAGACCGGCCGCCTGGATATGCTTGTTTTTAAAGAAGACACTATGGACCTTACGTCTCAGAAACAGGCAGAATCACGCAGTACAGACGCAGCCGAAATGTCTCTTTCTATGCTGCTTCATCCTGATCCGGAGCTTGTGTCAGAGCGTGATACAGGCAAATTTAAAGTGGAAGGATGGAGACGGCTGACCTCACCCCTCACCTGTTTCTCTTTTGCTATGGTCGGGCTGTTTGCTGTTCTGCGCGGTGTCTTTTCACGCCATGGCAATATCAAGCGTCCCCTGGGTGCCATTCTTGCCGTCGTTGGCCTGCTTGCATGTAACCTGGTCCTGCAAAACCTCGCGAGCCGCAATACCTCTCTTATTCCTCTCATTCCTGTTCTGGCCCTGCTGCCAGGTCTGATTTGTTCTGCTATTCTGTTCGGCCCCGAACGCGCGAAAAGCACCAAAGCAGAAATGACCTCCTGAAGAGAGAGATAAACACAACCATGTTCGCCTCTCCGACATTCTCTTTTTATATCGCACGGCAGTTTGTCTTTTGCGTTCTGGCTATGATTGCGTCTTTGACAGGCATCGTCTGCCTGTTCGATTTTATTGACCTGTTGCGTCGCGTTGCAACAAAACCAAACGTATCAACAAATGTGGTTACTGAAATCGCCGCGTTGCATGTGCCTCATTTTTCAATTCAGATTTTACCATTTGGTGTACTGCTTGGCGGCATTATCTGTTTCTGGCGTCTGACGCGCTCATCCGAGCTTATTGTCGCCCGTGCAGCGGGCATTTCGGCGTGGCAGTTCCTTACTGCCCCTCTGGCCTGCGCCATAACAATAGGCCTGCTGACAACCATGGTGCTCTCTCCCATGGCATCCTCCCTCTACCGCAAGGCAGAAGAACTGGATCAGCAATATTTACGCACAGAAGGCGGGCCACTCACCTTAACGGGGGGCTCTCTCTGGCTGCGACAGTCAGACACCCGGTTTGACCCGCATGGTGTCGCACTCATTCATGTAGGCAGCGTGAAAATGGGAAGCAATGCTTCACTTCATGTGAAAGATATCTCCGTTCTGCGCCTTGACCATGAAGATGGTCTGATTGAACGTATCGAATCACCTGAGGGATATCTGTCACATCAGAAATGGATTCTGAATAACAGCTACACAGCCAGACCTTATCAGATTTTACAGCCTGCAGGACAATTCGTGCTTCCGACTGATTTAACACTGAACCGGGTGCAGGATAGTTTTGCCTCTCCTGAAACTCTTTCCATCTGGACATTACCAGGCTTTATTCATCTTCTTGATACATCAGGCTTTTCATCTGTCAGGCATCGTATTCATTTCCAGTCACTACTTGCTATTCCTGTGCTTGCCGGCACAATGACCCTGGTCGCAGCAGGCTTTTCTATGCGGCCTATCCGCCGTGGTGGTGTTGCCCGTATGATTGGCTCTGGTGTTGCTGCTGGTTTTCTGCTCTTCACTGTGTCAAAAGTTGCTGAGCAGTTCGGTAATTCCGGTGCACTCCCGCCAGTCATGGCAGCATGGGCACCTGCGGTTGCAGGGCTTTGCCTGGCACTCTCACTACTTCTCCACCTTGAGGATGGCTGACTTAAAACAATGCATTATAAGCCACCGTCACGATACAGGTTAACGCGCCGCAAACATGCTATGGCAGCAGCCACCGCCCTGAGCACGCTTGCATCAGGCCTGGGCCTGGCAATGCCAGAAACTGCTATGGCTCAGTTTCGTCCATCTCCGATGCATCTGACACCGACCAAAAATAATTCAACTGATCAGCCCGCTACCTTTCAGGCTGACAAAGTTGATTATAATGACGTCGAGCATACCATCACCTGGACGGGGAACGTACAGCTCTGGCAGGGCGATAACGTCATGCATGCTGACAAAATCGTTTATGACAGAGACACGGGCGTTGTCGCAGCGCATGGCAATGTTGCTTCTATACAGCCTGATGGAACAGTCATTCACGCGCAATATGCCGAACTCACCGGCGGTATGCGCGATGGGATTATGATGCATGTCGGCACAACTCTGCCTGAAAATGCACGAATGGCCGCCAATGGTATGCGCCGTACAGGCGGAAAAGTTAACGACATGAGCCGTGCTGTCTACACAGCCTGTGAAATTTGTAAAAAAGACAAAAAACGAGCGCCGTTCTGGCAGTTCCGTGCCTACGACGCGACACAGGACCTCGAACATCAGGAAATTATTTTCAGAGACACCTATCTCGATATTCTGGGAATTCCGGTCCTGTACATGCCCTTCTTTTCTATGACCGACCCTTCTGCCAAACGACACAGCGGCTTTCTGATGCCTGGGGTTACTCCCCATGACCGCTACCTTGGTACCTATTTTACAATCCCCTATTACTGGGTGATTGATAATCAATCCGACATGACTGTGCAGGCACTGTTTTCAACCAAAACAAACCCTCAGCTAAGCGCACAGTATCGTCGTCGCTTTAACTTCGGTATGGTCAAAGTGCAGGGCGGCATAACTGACAGCTCTATGCGCTCCAAAGCCTATACCAACGATTTTGGTAACGATGTTTCAGGCGGTAATGGGCATGGTTTTCAGGGCTATCTGTTCCTGAATGCTAATTTCTCACTCAACAAATACTGGCGTGCAGGTGTAAACGTTAACCTGGCAACATCAGCTGACTACATGCGTAACTACCGTGTTACCGGTTATGGTAACGATACCCTTAACTCTAATGTTTATCTTGAAGGGTTCGGCACAGGCTCATATTCACGTATCGACGCCCAGTATTATCAGGGGCTGAACCAGGGTGTTATTCGTAACACGGACCTGCCTTTTGTTTTGCCCCGTTACACATACAGCTTCCTTAGTCAGCCTGATGCACTTGGCGGACGCTTTGGTATGTCTACAACCGACTTTAATGTCAGGCGTGACAACGGGACTTCTGATATCAGAGGGCAGGTTGCACTCAACTGGGACCGTCCTTTTCAGAACAAGCTGGGACAAAAATACCTGCTGACGCTGCATCTTGATTCAACACTCTATAGTGCTTCTCATCTTGACCAGCAGCCCAACTATTATAACCGCCACGGCGCTGCAACTTCAGGGCAGGTACTCCCGACCATCGCTCTGAAAACCAGCTGGCCTTTTGTCCGGGCATTTGAAAAGGGACACGGCTCTCAGATTCTCGAGCCCATCGTCCAGCTTATCTATGCACCCAATACCGGCTATCGCAGAAACAATATGCCGAACGAAGACAGTATGTCCTATGAGTTCACCGATTCAACTTTGTTTTCGCTTAACCGCTATCAGGGCACTGACAGACTGGACGGCGGGTTGCGCGCCAATGTCGGTTTGCACGCAAACTGGACATGGGACGGACATGAGGTTGACCTGCTGGGAGGAGAAAGCTTTCAGGAGCATATCAACCACGATCAGCTCCCATATTCCGGACTTGAGCACCATGCCTCTGATATCGTCATGCGGGCGCGCGTGGTCCCTAATCAGTATTTCGATTTTAACGGACGCATGCGTCTCGATCCCTACACCAAGCACGTAAATTTTGGTGATGCATTATTCAGCGTTGGTGTTCCTCACTTCCGCGTTCGTGGAGGCTATGTTTATGAACCGGTTACACCTTACTATTATTATGCCACAGACTATCGTTCATCAGGGCCCTCTTCACTCTATTACGTCAAAACCAACGAACTGAGTGGTGGTTTCTCCTCAGACTGGGGCGCATGGCACTTGTCTGCTTTTGCACGCCGCAGCCTGTCACGAAAAGAATTTGTATCACTGGGTGGAGACCTTGGTTACAGCAATGACTGCTTTGGAATAGATGTATTATATATGAAACAATACACAACCATTGGCGGGCAGCAGCGTAACTCGACTGTGCTTTTCACAGTCAGCCTTAAAACCCTTGGCTCTTTCGGCCTGAAGTAAGAACTACTTCAAAAACCTTGCCGATTCCGCTATCAGCAATGATACGCTTCTTCTGTCAGAAAGCTGAAAGACCGCTCTGTATGCTTCTACGCTCTCCTGCTCTCATGTGCTCTCTCGCTGCGCTGACCGTTTTTTCTCTTTCCTGTGCACCAGCTATGGCCGCCAGCCATACAACAATTAAGGCGGTCACCCCGGCCGGGCACACAGGCAACGCTGCACCGGCAACCCCTGAGCCGGATGATATGATTCTGGCTGTTATTAACAATATTCCGCTGACCAAACGTGATGTTGATAACAGAGGAAAATTATTTGCCCTGTCAACAGGCTTACAAATCAGCCCGGAACTGATGGAGCGCATGCGCTCGCAAATTATCCGTCAGATGATTGATGAGCGTCTGCGCACCCAGGAAATCTACTCCCGGCATATCAACATCTCTCCTGAGCAGATTGCCGCAGCCATTGCCAATATTGAAAAACGCAATGGCATGGCGCCTAACGCTTTGCGAGACCGCCTTGCCTCTGATGGCGTCTCTCTGACCACCCTGATCGATCAGATTCGCGTGCAAATTGGCTGGATCCAGGTTTTGCGGCAGGATCTGGGGGCACACGGGCGTGTAACCGCAAAGGAAATCGCACAGCGTGAAGAAGCGTTGCGCCGTGAGGATGGACGCCCGGAATATAATCTGAGCGAAATTTTTGTAAAAGTTGACGACCCCCGGCATGCAGAGGAAGAACTGGCTTTTACGAACACCGTTATTCAGGAATTGCGTAAAGGCGCCCCTTTCCCGATTGTTGCTGCACAGTTTTCACAAAGTCAGACCGCGCTTCAGGGTGGCTCAATGGGCTGGGTGCAGGAAGATGAACTCGATCCGGCCGTCGTTAATATTATCAGGCAGATCCCTGTTGGGGTAAACGCCATTTCAAATCCCATTAAAGTTCCAGGTGGGTTTGTCATTATTACAGTCAATGGCAAACGCATTATCGGGCATCAGCCTGGTCATGTTGTCACTGTGCGTCAGGCTTTCCTGCCATTTAGTACCCCTCTCAACCCACAGCATCCAACAGCACAGCAGGAACAGGTACTGCAAAAAGCAGTACATTATGGGCAGACCGTTAATACCTGCCAGCAGGTAGAAGATATCAATAAAGAATCTGGTGAGAAACGCCCCAGTGACCCGGGTGAATTACCGCTTGAGAGCATGAATCCTCAGATGCAGGAAGTTATTGCACCTCTGCCACTCAATAAACTTTCCCGTCCTCTGATTACTCCTGATGGCATTTCCCTGATTATGGTCTGCTCGAAGAAAGAGAAAAATTTCGCTTCACGGTCACCAAGTGAAATTGCTGACCAGCTGATGAGCGAGCGCGTTGAGCAAACAGCACGCCAGCTTGATAATGACCTGCACCGTCGGGCTATTATCAATAAACGTATTAAAATTAAGGGAGTATAAGTTCTGTCTGCTTCTACTGACAGTCTTAGCGACGTTATCAAACGCCATGGTCTGGATGCCCGTAAAGCTCTGGGACAGCATTTTTTACTCGACCCTGCTATCACAGGGCGTATTGCAGCTCTCGCCGGCTCTCTTGACGGACGACACATCATTGAAGTCGGACCTGGACCGGGAGGGCTGACCCGCTCCCTTCTGGCAACACCGGCAGTCAGTGTCACTGCCGTAGAGGTCGATACCCGTGCTGTCGCTGTTATTAGCGAGCTGGCACAAAGCCACCCTGCACGTCTGCGCGTAATCGAAGCCGATGCCCTCAAAGAAGATCTGAGCAGTCTCACTCCCGCCCCGCGGCAGATTATTGCTAATCTGCCTTATAACGTCGCAACCCCTATGCTAATCGGGTGGCTGCACCAGGGCAAAGCCTGGGAGCGCTTAACGCTGATGTTTCAGCTCGAAGTTGCTGAACGTATCTGCGCTACACCTGGCAGTACGCATTATGGCAGGCTGGCTGTGATCTCGCAGTGGTGCGCTGACTGCGCGGTGGTTATGAAGCTACCTCCCGGCGCTTTTTCTCCTCCACCTGCTGTATGGTCAGCAGTCGTCAGTATTATCCCTAAAGCAGAGCAGCCATCTCCCGCGTTATTTAAAGCCATGGAGCAGGTAACGGCAGCAGCTTTTGGCCAGAGACGAAAAATGCTCCGTGGCGCTCTGAAATCTGTCGGTGGTGAAAAACTACTCGCCACAACAGGTATAGATGGCACTCGCCGGGCGGAAACACTTAGTATTGAAGAGTTTGACCTGCTGGCAAAAGCACATCTTAACCGCTGAGACGGTACGGGGCAGTCCCCTCTCCTTTAAAAGGCTGCCAGCTGTTTAATTTCTGCCGGCAGACCTTACGTTACCCTACTCAGACAAAGCTACTTCTTTGCTTCAGCCTCAGACATATAATCACGGGTAAGAGGCACAGTATCAATCCCCCGGGAGAGCTGGATCTGAAAATTCATATGACCCTGCACCCGAAAAGATAACTCTGCTGCGTCAAGGTAGAACTCAAACATACGGGCAAAGCGCTCGTCATAAAGCGCAACCGCTTTTGCTCTGTTTGCAGCAAAACGCTCTCTCCAGACAGCTATGGTTTTTGCATAATGCAGGCGTAAAATCTCACAGTCAGTGACCCACAGACCAGATTTTTCAACCGCTGTAAAAACCTCACTAAGAGCCGGAGAATAACCACCGGGGAAGATATATTTATCGAGCCACGGATTTGTCGTACCAGGCCGGTCATTACGTCCTATGGAATGAATAAGAGCGATACCATCGTCTTTCAGACTATTTTTTACGGTCTCAAAAAACTGTTCGTAATGGCTCACGCCAACATGCTCAAACATACCAACGGACACAATACGATCAAAACGACATTGCAGATTACGGTAATCGAGCATTTCAAACCGTACCTGCCCCTGTAATCCTTCGTCCAGAGCACGCTGACGGGCAACATCAAGCTGCTCCTGCGACAGGGTTATACCTGTAACAATGGCACCGTAATCCCGAGCGAGAGTCAACGCCATACCGCCCCACCCACACCCGATATCAAGCACTTCAAGGCCTGGCCTATTAAGTAAAAGCTTGGATGCAATATGGTGTTTTTTTGCTTCCTGCGCCTCATCCAGTGTTTCATCGCCACGGCGAAAATAAGCACAGGAATATTGCCGGTCTTTATCAAGAAACAACTGATATAAACGACTATCGAGATCATAATGATGCGCGACATTGCGCCGTGAACGTTTAACAGGGTTAAACTGGATCCATTTTCGACAAACGTAACGAAAACCTTCTGCAATCTGAGCTGGCAAATGTCCCGGAGACATTGAGTTAAGCATCAGCAGGTCAAGAAGCTGATACAAACTGCACCCAAGGGGAGTAATCGCACCATCCATATAGCCTTCACCAAAGGCCAGGCCTGGATTAAGAGCCAGAGCAGCTTCAATCTGATGGTTTGACAAGGCCATCCCAGCCGATGGCCCTGACACAGCCCCCTTATAAACACTCTGGCTGCCATCTGCCCATGTTACAGACAACTGCCCTGCTGAAATAAAGCTTTTCAAAATACGATCGAGAAGTCGGTTCATAGTTTTTCATCCCTGTCACGGACATAAAAAAAGCCCGAAACAAAGTTTCGGGCTTTTTCTCAGCTTATATCAAGAGTGTTGTCACTCAGGCTTCTGCCTGAACTTCAACTTCTTCTGCTACGATCTCGCCCTCAAGAACAACATCGTCGCCGATTTCGGCTTCTTCTTTAACAACAGTTGCATCGCCCTGTGCCTGACGTTCTGCTTCTTCAGCTGAACGGGCAACGTTAACGATAACCGGCACAACAACTTCAGGATGCAGAGCAACCTTGATTTCATACAGACCAAGAGATTTGATCGGATGAGCAAGAGAAACCTGCTGACGAGAAACTGTAAAACCAGCTTCTGTTACAGCCTGAGCCACATCACGTGGAGACACAGAACCATACAGGCTGCCGCTGTCACCTGCCTGACGGATCAGAACAACTGACAGGCCATCCATACGCTCAGAAAGACGCTCTGCTTCTTCACGGTTTTTGATGTTCTGTGCTTCCAGCTGAGCGCGTTCACGGTCGAAGCGTGAACGGTTGGCTTCGTTTGCACGAATAGCCTTGCCCTGTGGCAGCAGGAAATTACGGGCATAGCCCGGACGAACTTTCACCACATCGCCCATCTGACCCAGATGTGCAACGCGCTGAAGCAGGATTACTTCTGTTACAGCCATAATTGCCCCCTATCAGCTCATAACGTAGGGAAGCAGAGCCAGAAAGCGAGCACGCTTAATAGCCTGTGCCAGCTCACGCTGCTTCTTTGCGGAAACCGCGGTGATCCGGCTAGGGACGATCTTACCGCGCTCTGACAGGAAGCGGCTCAGAAGACGAACGTCCTTATAGTCGATTTTCGGTGCATTTGCGCCAGAAAAAGGACAGGATTTACGACGGCGATAGAACGGACGACGAGCACCTACGGCTGGACGACGTGCTGCTGGGTTGATTTCATTCGTATCAGACATTCTGATCACTCCCCATCATTCTCAGCCAGATCGGCTGGTTTGTCGTCACGTGCACGATATTCTTCACGATCTTCGGAAGAACGACGGCCACGGCCGCTCTCAAAGCGTCCTGCTGGCTTTGGACCACGGAAGCTGCGCTCACCACGGTCTTCACCCTTACGAGACAGAGTCGGAGAAGGAGTGTCATCAATCTCTTCAACGCGCAGTGTCAGAAGACGCAGAACATCTTCATTGATCATCAGCTGGCGTTCGATTTCTTTGAGCATCTCAGACTTTGTGTCCAGACCCAGGAGCACATAATGCCCTTTGCGGTTCTTCTTGATGCGATATGCCAGGGTACGCAGACCCCAGTATTCACGCTTCTTGACACTACCACCGTCTGTTTCGATCTGAGCAACGATACCATCAACAATGGCATCAACCTGCTGCTGAGAAATGTCGTTACGTGCAATAAGCACGGTTTCATAAAGCGGCATATTGTCTCCCTTCGGATAAAATCAACCCGACTGAGCCAGACCATTCTGACAATCAGCTGTTTTTGTACAAAACAACGGGTATAGCCGGCGTGATGCCACACACCGGCAGGGAAGACGGCCTAACAATCATAATACGCAAAAAAACGCAAGATTTTTAAATACGAAAGCGCTCAGGAATAATCAGTCCCAGGCGTTGCGGTACGGGCCATACCTCTTCCAGCTCGCGAAACACCTCAAAGCCGGCATCCCGGTAAAGCGGCAAAGCACGTGGATGATCCGCTGAACAGGTATTAACCTGCAACATAACCGGATAATATGACCAGGCGAGACGTATAACCGCATCAAGGAAGCGACGCCCGACACCCGCACCAATAACCTCCGGGAAAAGCCCGAAATAATTCAGATTAATAAACTGAATATTCGACAGGTCTAATTCAAAAAAACCGCGAACTGCACCATTTTTAAGCAAATAGCCTATCTGCAGGTTACCCGAAGCAAGCAGTCGCTCAAGAGCAGCATCTGGCTGCGCCTGGCGCATCCACCAGCAATACTCAGCCCCAACGCGATGATGCAGCCTGCGATACTCAGCCACACTGACGCTGACTGAAGGGACAATCTCCCAGCCATCAGGCAACACAGGCGCCTGGCCAGACGGAGCTTTCAGCATGCGCATGAAGGTTACAACGACCTTCATGCATGTTACCGGCTCAGCAGGAGAAATTAACGGCTCAGTTGTCATCCAGGAAGGACCGAAGCTTACGACTCCGGCTGGGATGCTTTAGTTTACGCAGGGCCTTCGCCTCAATCTGACGAATACGCTCACGGGTTACGTTAAACTGCTGCCCGACTTCCTCAAGGGTGTGGTCGGTGTTCATACCGATACCAAAACGCATACGCAGCACACGCTCTTCACGCGGCGTCAGTGACGCCAGAACGCGGGTGGTTGCTTCACGCAGGTTGGTCTGAATAGCAGCATCAAGCGGAATAATGGCTGTTTTGTCTTCAATGAAGTCGCCAAGGTGACTGTCTTCCTCATCACCAATCGGCGTTTCAAGAGAGATGGGCTCTTTGGCGATTTTGAGCACCTTACGCACTTTTTCAAGCGGCATACCCAGCTTTTCTGCCAGCTCTTCCGGGGCAGGCTCACGACCAATCTCATGCAGCATCTGACGCGACGTACGCACCAGCTTATTGATCGTCTCGATCATATGTACCGGGATACGAATGGTACGGGCCTGATCAGCAATAGAGCGGGTAATAGCCTGACGGATCCACCATGTTGCATAAGTCGAGAACTTATAGCCACGGCGGTATTCAAATTTATCCACCGCTTTCATGAGCCCAATATTCCCTTCCTGAATCAGATCGAGGAACTGAAGGCCACGGTTGGTATATTTTTTTGCAATCGAGATAACGAGACGCAGGTTAGCCTCAATCATCTCTTTCTTGGCACGCGCTGAGTCACGCTCACCACGTGCCACTGTGGCATACACACGACGGAACTCACCGATAGGCAGCCCGGTCTCCTGCGCCAGACGAGCAACCTGATTACGCAGATCAACGACTGTTTCGGCATGCTTGGCGACAAAGTTCTTCCAGGACTTACCAGGAAGAGCTGAGACCATATCCATCCATGCGGGGTCAAGCTCACGGCCACGATATTTCAGCAGAAAGTCCTCACGGGTAACCCGGCAGCTCTCAGCAAGGCGCAGCATGCGGCCTTCAAGAGCATTGAGGCTACGGAACATTTCTTTAAGCTGAAGGACCAGGTCTTCAATACGATTATTATGCAGGCAGACCAGCTCGACTTTACCGACCAGCTCATCGCGCAAAGCAACGTAAGTTTCTTCAAACTGGCTCTGCACCTCTTCACCGGCGGTCAGAGATTCAATGCGCTGAACCTGGATAGAGCGCAGCTTTTCGTAAAGCGGCTCGATATCTTCAAAATGAGCCAGAATTTCCGGCTTAAGCTTCTCTTCAAGGGCGGAGAGTGAGAGACCACTGCCTTCACCTTCGATATCGCCTTCGGTATCTTCAGCCTCTTCTTCGCCCTCAGCGGCCTCTTCGTTTTCTTCGAAGCCTTCTTCGGGCGGATTACCACCTGACTGCATAGCCTCAAGATCAACGATATCGCGCAGCAGCATTTCGTTGTTACGAATCATTTCATGCCAGGAAATGATGGCGCGGAATGTCAGGGGGCTTTCACACAGCCCGCCAATCATTTCATCACGACCCGCTTCGATACGCTTGGCAATTGCGATCTCACCCTCGCGTGACAACAGCTCAACTGTTCCCATTTCACGCAGGTAGATACGCACGGGGTCATCTGTACGACCCAGATTTTCGTTTACATTGCCGGCCGGGGTCTCTGTTTCTTCGGCCTCTTCCTCAGACTCTTCACCGTCTTCAGATTTAGCGTCCTTGGAAGTCTCAGAATCGTCGCCTTCTTCATTCTCGACAACCTGAATACCCATTTCAGACAGCATAGCCATAATGTCTTCGATCTGCTCAGAAGACATTTTATCCTGCGGCAATACAGCATTCAGCTCGTCAAACGTGATACAACCGTTTTCACGACCTTTGGCAATCAGCTTTTTGACCGCAGCAGACTGCGTATCAAGAGTAGCGGTATCGCCGTCTTCTGCCTGTGTTACGCTACCTGATGCTGTTTTTGTTGCCATTGCCAGACCTGTGCCTCCCCGTTCGCGTTCCGAAAAAATAAAAATCGCAGTGCTTGTTCAAAACAAACACTGTTGAATCTTCCCGGAGCGGGCAGGACGTGGGATATCCCTCGCCATAAGTCAAGAGGTGTCTTATGATAGTAAAGAAAATTCCGGTTATTTCTCTCCCTCTGTTTCACCGCTTTTCAGGCGGGTCAGAGCTTCAAGACGGGGCTGTAAACGCCTCCATTCGGCCTCATCCCCTCCCTCAGCGGCAAAACGGGCAACTTCCTGATCGACTTCCTGCTTAAACTGAGAAAAATTCAGGAAACCATAGAAATGCCACCACTGTGTTCTGGCCGCAACAGCGAGCGAAACATCCTCCCTGCCAGAAAACAGCGGCAAAACACCATCTGACAAAATATATTCCTGCAAAACAGCACGGTCAGACTCTTCAAGCTTTTCCAGCAAATCCTCACTGGTTTGCGGCACCTCACCTGCTATCGACAGATCCAGCAAAACATCTCTGACCTGCTGTAATCCGGCTGATAACGACAGGCGGCAAAGTGCCTCCTCAACCTCCGGGATAATTTCAGGGTAACGCACCAGCAAACCCAGTAACTTACGCTGCCTTTCATAATCAGCATCAACACCGGCTCCGGCAAGCTCAATATTGACCGCACGACTCTTCTGAAAATCTGACCTGCCACTGGTTTTCTTTTTACGAAAAACTTCAAAAAAACGATCAAGCAGTGTCGAACGATACTCTGATGCCAGAGCTTTATCGGGAATCTGCCCAGCCGCCTCGACAAGCTTATGGCGCAGGGCGGCACGCTCTTCCGGCCCGGGGTTCTCAACACGCCCGACCAGCAGCTCAAACAAAACATCTGACAGCGGGCGGGCAGCCGCAAACATCTCTGCCACAACCTGCTCTCCACGGGCACGCACGAGACTGTCCGGATCTTCCCCTTCAGGAAGCAGGCAAAAACGCAGAGTATAACCAGCCCTCATCAGCGGCAGCGTCAGCTCTGCTGCACGCTTTGCTGCCCTGCGACCAGCAATATCACCATCAAAACATAAAATCGGCTGAGAGTTCATCTGCCAGAGCACTTCAAGCTGCTCCTGCGTCAGTGCCGTACCCAGAGGGGCCACGGCACCACAAAACCCGGCCTGATGCAGCGCAATAACATCCATATACCCCTCAACCACAATCAGATCGGGGGCTGCCGCACCTGGCGGCCGGGGCGCCCTGAGCGCTGTACGCGCACGATCAAGACCAAAAAGCAGTCGTCGCTTAGAAAACAGAGCCGTCTCCGGCCCGTTCAGATATTTAGGCTGACCATCACCCAGCATACGCCCGCCAAAGGAGACAATCTGCCCCTTTCGGTCACGAATAGGAAATGTCACACGCTCCCAGAACAGCTCACCTTTAGGGCCACCACGCTCATCCAGGCGCATCAGCCCGGCATCAGCCATCATCTGCGGCGTAATACGCTGTGAAGCCAGTGCCTGGGTCAGGCTGTCACGCCCGCCAGACGCCCAGCCCAGCCCAAACTTTTCTATCGTCTCACGCGTCAGCCCGCGTTTTTCGAGATACGCAAGGCCCGCCCGCCCCTCAGGAGCATAAAGTGCACGCGACCAGACAAGCTGCGTCTGCTCAAGCACATCACTGAGAGACTGCACACGGGCAACCTCCTCTCGCGAGCGCTGCGTCTCTTTAGGCACTTCCATACCTGCAGAGGCCGCCAGCTCCTCAACAGCCTCGGGAAAGCTTTTACCCTCGCTTTGCATGACGAAAGAAATAACATCGCCATGCACACCGCAGCCAAAACAGTGAAAATGATCATCATAAACGTAGAAGGACGGGGTCTTCTCACCATGAAAAGGGCAGCACCCCTTCCAGTTACGCCCTGAGCGCGCCAGCCTGACCCGCCGGCCAATAACAGAGGCCAGCGGCGTACGCGCACGCAGCTCTTCAAGAAAACCAGGCTCTATCGCCATAAAAAATCATATCCTGTTTCTGAACGCATTATTCTTAGCTTAACTGCGCCTTAACCACGGCATTAGCGCGAGACATATCAAGGTTACTGCCAAATTTCGCCTTCAGCGCACCCATAACTTTACCCATATCTTTCATGCTTTGGGCACCTGTTGCCGCAACAGCTTCGCTTACAGCCGCGACCAGAGCAGCCTCATCCATTTCAGCAGGCAGATAGGTACGGATAACCGCAATTTCAGCTTCTTCTTTCTCTGCCAGCTCAGGGCGGGCTGCATCACGGTACATTGTGGCAGATTCAGTGCGTGACTTTACCATACCACGCAGAGCTGAGACCGCTTCGTCCTCATCAAGCCCTTCGCCCCCTTTTGCACGGGCAGCAATTTCAACATCTTTAATTTTTGCCATAATCATACGGATAGTCGCAACACGTGCGCTCTCTCCGGCTTTCATTGCACCCTTAAGGTCTGCCATCAGACTTTCACGTAAAGACATCTTCGCTCCTGTTGTTTTCTGTGCATCTCAACCGCATATGAACCAAAGAGAGAGAACTTTCCAGTTTGGGAAGTTTTTTCCCTCACAGGAAATAAAAACCATGAGTGGGAAATTTCTTCCCACTGCGTGGAAAAACTGGTAAGAGAGCGGCATCGCGAGGAGTAACACGCGCCATGTCCATGTCTATCGATAGCATCATCGCTCGCCTGGGTGGCCCGGAGGCCACTGCCCGCCTGACAGGCGTTGGCACCGAAGCCATTCGTAAATGGCGGCAGGCTCAGTCTATTCCCTCCCGCCACTGGCCTGTTATTGCGCAGGCCACGGGGCTTTCTCTGACAGACCTTCAGCCCGCAACATCAGCCTCAGACCTTTCTGCGGCCATGACTGCAGGCACCAGCTCAACAGGATCCTCCATGCCTCATGCCCGCCCCGACGGCGCCACAGCCGTTCTTGTTCTTGCAGACGGAACCCTCCTCTGGGGCAAAGGGTTTGGCGCCTTCTCCGATACCCCTCCTGTGGGTGAAATCTGCTTCTCAACAGGTATGACAGGCTATCAGGAAACCCTGACTGACCCATCCTTCGCCGGGCAGATCATTACCTTCACCTTCCCGCATATCGGCAATGTCGGCATCAATGATGAAGATGCTGAAGCTAATAAGATTTTTGCACGTGGCCTGGTCATTAAAGAAGACGTGACGGAGCCTGCAAACTGGCGCGCCACAGCACCGCTGCAAAACTGGCTGAAAACGCAGAACATTACAGGCATTGCCGGTGTTGATACACGGGCCCTCACCCTGAAAATTCGCGATAAAGGTCCGCAGAACGCAGCTTTGTTCTTCCCTGAAAACGGGCAGTTCGACCATGAAGCTCTCCTGGCTGCGACAAAAGCCTGGCCCGGCCTTGAAGGCATGGACCTGGCAAAGGATGTCACCTGCAAAAAAGCTTACACATGGAACGACGGTGTGTGGTCATGGCCTGCCGGCACGGTTGCCCCCGCAGGTAAACGCCGCAAAGTTGTAGCTGTTGATTATGGTGCAAAACGCAACATCCTGCGCTGCCTGGTCACTGCCGGCTGTGATGTGACCGTTGTGCCAGCTACCACTTCTGCAAAAGAAATTCTCGACCTGAAGCCTGAGGGCGTGTTTCTCTCCAACGGTCCGGGTGATCCGGCTGCAACCGGCACCTATGCTGTCGCTGTTATTCAGGATATCCTGAAAACCGGCCTGCCATTATTTGGCATCTGCCTGGGGCACCAGCTGCTCGCACAGGCCCTGGGCGGCAAAACCTATAAGCTTGAACAGGGACATCGCGGCGCGAACCAGCCCGTAAAAGACCTGGATACAGGCAAGGTTGAAATTACCAGCCAGAATCACGGTTTTGCTGTTGATGCCAAGAGCCTGCCTGCCGATGTGCGCGTAACCCATGTCAGCCTGTTTGACGGATCAAACGAAGGCCTGGCCTCTGAGCGCTATCCGGCTTTCTCTGTTCAGTATCACCCTGAAGCAAGTCCTGGTCCATCAGACAGTTTTTACCTGTTTGAACGGTTCGTTAAACTGATCGACGACCATGCCAGCAAAAACTGACACACACGCCCCTTCCCTCCGCTTTCCCAGCCCGGACCGGGCTGTCTGCCAGAACTGGACGACACACCATGCCTAAACGGACAGATCTTCGCTCCATCCTCATCCTCGGTGCCGGTCCCATTGTCATTGGCCAGGCCTGTGAATTTGACTATTCAGGCACCCAGGCCTGTAAAGCCCTGAAAGAAGAGGGCTACCGGGTTATTCTGGTTAACTCTAACCCGGCGACCATTATGACCGACCCGGGCCTGGCTGATGCAACCTATGTTGAGCCGATTACACCCGAGTATGTTGAGCGCATCATCATCAAAGAAAAACCCGATGCGATTCTCCCCACCATGGGCGGGCAGACGGCACTCAACACAGCCATGGCGCTTGATGCATCAGGCGCGCTCAAAAAGCACGGTGTTGAGCTGATTGGTGCCAGCGCAGAAGTTATTGACCGCGCCGAAGACCGTCAGAAATTTCGCGAAACGATGGATGCCATCGGCATTGAAAGCCCGCGCAGCTTTATTGCCCACACACTGAGCGAAGCCCATGACGCTCTGAAAGAAATTGGCTTCCCCACCATTATCCGCCCGTCTTTCACCATGGGTGGCTCAGGTGGCGGTATCGCTTATAACCGCGAAGAGTTTGAGCAGATTGTCCTGTCTGGCCTGGATGCCTCTCCCACCACAGAAGTACTGGTGGAAGAGTCTGTTCTGGGCTGGAAAGAGTTCGAAATGGAAGTTGTCCGCGATAAAGCTGACAACTGCATTATCGTCTGCTCGATCGAAAATATTGACCCGATGGGCGTGCACACCGGCGACTCAATCACTGTCGCCCCGGCTCTGACTCTGACAGACAAAGAATATCAGCGCATGCGCGATGCCTCTATCGCCTGTCTGCGCGCTATTGGTGTTGAAACCGGCGGGTCAAACGTTCAGTTTGGTGTAAACCCCAAAGATGGCCGCATGGTCGTCATTGAGATGAACCCACGCGTCTCACGCTCCTCCGCTCTGGCGTCTAAAGCAACAGGCTTCCCGATCGCCCGCATCGCAGCAAAGCTGGCTGTTGGTTATACGCTCGATGAGCTCAAAAACGACATTACCAAAACAACACCGGCCTCTTTCGAGCCAACAATCGACTATGTTGTTGTGAAGATTCCCCGCTTCACATTTGAAAAATTCCCTGGTGCACCAGCCCTGCTCTCCACATCAATGAAATCAGTGGGTGAAGCCATGGCCATCGGGCGGTCCTTCTCAGAAGCACTGCAAAAAGGCCTGCGCTCGATGGAAACAGGCCTGACCGGCCTTGACCCTGTTACCCCTCCCGGCGATGGCGGCACAGATGCTTTCCGCGCGGCTCTTTCACAGCCACGCCCCGAACGTATCCTTATGGCGGCACAGGCGCTGCGTGCAGGTCTTTCCGTTGAGGATATTAACGAGGTCTGCCACTTTGAGCCCTGGTTCCTCAGAGAGCTTGAAAAAATTATTCAGGCAGAGCATGCCATTGAAAATCACGGCCTGCCACGCGACGCACAGGGCCTGCGCCGCCTGAAAGCTATGGGTTTCTCTGACATCCAGCTCGCCCGCCTCTCCGGCCTTCAGGCTGACGAAGTCACGCGTCTGCGCGCAGAGAAAAAAGTTGTTCCGGGATACAGGCGCATTGATACCTGTGCCGGTGAATTTGCCTCTGCCACACCTTATTTCTACTCTTCTTACGAAGGTGTTTTTGCAGCGCCCTCCTGTGAGGCAAACCCGACAGAGCGTGAAAAAATTATCATCCTCGGTGGTGGCCCCAACCGCATCGGTCAGGGTATTGAGTTCGACTATTGCTGTGTGCATGCAGCATATGCTCTGAGCGAAGCCGGGTTTGAGACCATTATGGTCAACTGTAACCCTGAGACTGTCTCAACTGACTATGACACTTCTGACCGCCTGTATTTTGAACCTCTGACCGCTGAAGATGTGATTTCCCTCATCCAGTGCGAACAGCAGAATGGCAAAATTCGCGGCTGTATCGTGCAGTATGGTGGCCAGACTCCGCTGAAACTGTCTCATGCTCTTGAAAAAGCCGGCATTCCTCTGCTTGGCACTCCGGCTGATGCAATTGATAAGGCCGAAGATCGTGAGCGTTTCCAGGCTATGCTGCACAAGCTCGGCCTGCGCCAGCCTGCGAACGGTATTGCCCGTTCCCCGCAGGAAGCTGAAGAAATTGCCGAAAAAATCGGTTACCCTGTTGTTGTACGCCCCTCTTACGTTCTGGGCGGACGTGCGATGGAAATCGTACACGATCGTACAGCCCTGCAGCGCTATATGCGTGTTGCTTTGCAGCTGGCTGGTGTTGATGTTGCCTCCGGCCCTCTGCTGATCGACCATTATCTCAACGATGCTATTGAAGCTGACGTTGACTGCATTGCAGACGGCACAGATGTCTACGTCGCCGGGGTTATGGAGCATATTGAAGAAGCCGGCATTCACTCAGGCGATAGTGCCTGCGCCCTGCCGCCTTACACGCTCTCACCGGCTATTGTGACTGAACTGAAAGAACAGACCGAAGCAATGGCTCGTGAGCTGGGCATTATCGGGCTGATGAATGTTCAGTTCGCGATTAAAGGTGCGGATATTTTCGTACTTGAAGTCAACCCGCGTGCCTCACGTACCGTGCCTTTTGTTGCCAAAGCCACAGGGGTACCTGTTGCTAAAATTGGCGCACGCGTCATGGCCGGCAGCAAACTGACTGATTTCGACCTGGATGACCGCGCCGTAACCCCGCATGTTGCTGTTAAAGAAGCTGTCTTCCCCTTTAACCGCTTTGCAGAAGCCGACACGATCCTCGGGCCTGAAATGCGCTCAACAGGTGAAGTCATGGGGCTGGATACGTCGTTCGAGCGGGCTTTTGCAAAATCTCAGCTCGGTGCGGGCGTGCGCCTGCCCACTTCCGGCACTGTTTTCCTCTCTGTCAGAGACAGCGACAAGGCGCACCTGCCTGCCCTTGGCCGTCAGCTTGCCAGACTAGGGCTGAACATCATGGCAACCCGCGGCACTGCACAGAAACTACGCGAAGCCGGCATTGAGGTGAAAGTGGTCAGCAAGGTGCTTGAAGGCCGCCCGCACTGTGTTGACGCTATTCGCTCCGGCGAGGTGCAGATGGTCATCAACACAGCACTTGGCGCACAATCAGTGGCAGATAGCTTTGATATTCGCCGCTCTGCCCTTGTTCTGGGCATTCCTCACTACACAACAATGGCCGGCGCACGCGCTGCAACACATGCCATTGCAGCAATGCGTGAAGGACCGCTTGATGTCGCGCCACTTCAGTCATACTTTAGTGGGACGTTCTGAAAACAGCAAAAGCGGGTTTTCACCCTTCTGCCCCTGTCAGGGGCGGAAGGGATACTCTTATCATAGCGGCCAAAACCGCTTATTATGTGCAACTTTCAGCCGGCATCATGCCGGCGAATTTACTCTGGGGACATGTCTTGCAGAAAACTCCAATGACCGGCAAAGGCTTACTGCGGCTTGAAGACGAACTGCGCAAACTCAAAACTGAAGAACGGCCAGCCGTTATTCGCGCCATTGCAGAAGCCCGCAGTCATGGTGACCTGTCAGAAAACGCCGAATACCATGCAGCCCGCGAGCGACAGTCGTTCATTGAAGGACGCGTTCTGGAGCTGGAGGAGATTATTTCGACGGCTGAGGTAATCGATCCGACTTCACTTTCTGGTGATCAGGTGAAGTTTGGTGCGACCATTACTGTTGTTGACGAAGATACCGATAAAGAAATGACCTATCAGATTGTTGGCATGCATGAAGCCGACATCAAACAGGGCCTTCTGTCTGTCTCTGCCCCGCTGGCAAAAGCCATGATTGGCAAAAGCGAGGGAGATACCGTGTCTGTTCCTGCCCCCGGTGGTGACCGGACCTACGAAATCCTTTCAGTGAAATTCATCTGATATGATTACTTTTGAGGATATCTCAGCAGCCGCAAAACGGATCGAAGGGAAAGTTATTCGTACCCCGACAATTCCGTCTCATGCGCTTTCCAGAGCGACGGGTGCTGAGGTTACCCTTAAGCTTGAAAATCTTCAGGCTGTTGGCTCTTTTAAAGAGCGTGGTGCGGCCAATAAACTGGCGCTCCTCTCTGCCGAAGAACGCGAACGTGGTGTTATTGCAGTTTCAGCGGGCAATCATGCGCAGGGTGTCGCCCGGCATGCCAGCCTGCTGGGTATTGATGCTGTAATTGTTATGCCCCGCTTTACCCCCGCCGGTAAGGTTGTACGCACCCGCAACTGGGGCGCCCGTGTTGTGCTGGAAGGTGAGAGCTTCGCAGAAGCTGTTCTCTTCGCCAAAGAACTTCAGGAACGTGAGGGACGGACTTTTGTTCATCCCTATGATGACCCTGCTGTTATGGCCGGCCAGGGTACCTGCGCACTCGAGCTGCTTGAAGATGCCGGCCCGCTGGACATGCTGATTGCGCCGATTGGCGGGGGTGGCCTGCTGGCAGGCTGTTCTGTTGCAACCCGCGCGATGCGCCCTGATGTTGAGCTGATTGGTGTACAGGTTGAGAGTTATAACTCTCTCTCCGCCTTTCCTGGCCCAGCAACACACCCGGTGGGTGGAGCGACCATTGCCGAAGGTATTGCCGTTTTGCAAATCGGTCAGCAAACCGACGAAGTCATTCGCGATATGGTGTCACAGGTACTGATTGTGCCTGAAGCTGCAGTTGAAAACGCCATTACACTGCTGGCTGAGGGGGCAAAGCAAATAAGTGAAGGTGCCGGTGCGGTCTCTCTCGCTGCCATGCTGACTTATCCTGATATCTTCCGCGGCAAAAAAGTTGCCATGCCTGTCAGTGGCGGCAATATCGACAGCCGGATTCTGGCCAACACGCTGCTGCGCGCTATGCTACGCGATGGCCGGATTCTGCGCCTGATTATGGAAATTCCTGACCGGCCTGGCGTGCTGGCTGACATTTCAGGCAAAATCGGTAAAGCCGGTGGTAATATTATTGAAGTCTCACACAGAAGGCTACTCTCTGCCCCCTCTGTACAGGCAGCAGAACTTGAAGTCATGATCGAAGCACGTGACCCTGAGCACGCTATTTCGATCACAGCTGAGTTACGTCAGTTTTATACCGTTAAATACGCCTGAGTTTTATCGTTTTATAAATTAAAGACTGCATCTGGTTATTATCATCATTATAATGATCTGGTAGTGTGGTCTTTAATTATAAAATCAAAAAGGCGTAGTACTATGACAGTCCAGTCTCACTCTCACGCACATCGTCCTGTTATGCTTGTCATTCTCGATGGTTTTGGATGGCGCGAACATGATTCTGATAATGCTGTCAGGCTGGCGCGTACGCCTGTTTTTGATAAATTATGGAACAGTAACCCTCACGCTTTTCTGCGTACCTGTGGCGATGATGTTGGTCTGCCCGATGGTCAGATGGGAAACTCAGAGGTCGGGCATCTGAATATCGGTGCCGGTCGCGTTGTTATGCAGGAACTCCCCCGTATTTTTAAAGCACTGCATGATGGCTCTGTCGCTCGCAGCCCGATTATGCAGAAATTTATCAGCACATTAAAAAGCACCGGCGGGACGTGCCATCTTGCCGGGCTGGTCTCCCCCGGTGGGGTTCACTCTCACCAGGAACATGCTGCTGCACTGGCAAAAATTCTGACAGAGGCTGGTATTCCTGTTACATTTCATGTCTTTACTGACGGACGTGATACAGCCCCACGCTCAGCCGCTGATTACATTAAAACATTGCAGCAGGAGCTGCCTGATGGTGTAAAAATTGCAACGGTTTCAGGCCGCTACTATGCCATGGACCGTGATAAGCGCTGGGAACGTGTCGGGCTTGCCTACAATGCCATTGTCTCAGCACAGGGTCCGAAAGCAGCAACAGCCGAAGACGTGATCTCCTCAGCCTACACAAATGATCTCTCTGACGAGTTTATTCTCCCCACCGTCGTGGGTGATTATGCTGGCATGAAAGACGGTGATGGCCTTCTGACTTTCAATTTCAGAGCTGACCGCATACGCCAGCTTCTTGATGCTCTGGCAGAACCTGAGTTTGATGGGTTTAAACGCCAGAAAGTTATCAGCTTTGGTGCTGTTATGGGCATGACCCATTACAGCGACACACTTGCTAAGCGTCTTTCCATACTTTTTCCGCCACAGACCCTTGAAAATATTCTGGGAGAAGTTGTCTCTAAGGCTGGCCTTAAACAGCTGCGTATGGCCGAAACTGAAAAATACCCCCATGTGACATATTTTCTCAATGGTGGACGTGAGGAGCCATTCGCAGGCGAAGATCGTATCCTTGTGCCCTCCCCCAAAGTCGCAACCTATGACCTTCAGCCAGAAATGTCTGCCCCTGAACTTACCGACAAAGCTGTAGAGGCTATTGCAAGCGGCACCTACGACCTGATTATTCTGAACTTTGCCAACCCTGATATGGTAGGGCATACCGGCATCCTCTCTGCTGCGATTAAAGCTGTTGAAACTGTTGATACGGGCCTGGGGCGGATTGTTGAGGCCCTGGAAAAACAAAATGGTGCATTACTGGTCACAGCTGACCACGGCAATTGTGAAACAATGAAAGACCCTGAAACAAGTCTGCCGCACACCGCACATACCCTCAACGAAGTACCTCTGATTGCCTTGAACACCGGAACAAAAACGCTGAACAGTGGCCGCCTCGCCGATCTGGCGCCTACTCTTCTTGCCCTGCTCGACATACCCCGGCCAGCAGATATGGGCGGCTCTTCTCTGCTCGCTCCTCAGGCCTGACCGATAGTGCAGCCCCCCTTACCTGCTTTTCTGCACGTTAAGATAACGGGGCTGATGCTGCTGTCATGCTGCACACTCTCAGGCGCTGCTCTGGCCACAACCAGAACGACTGAGCACCATAAGGTGCGGACATCTCAGCATCATCCCTCGTCAAAGCCGCCACCAAAAAGCAGCCATAGAAAAGTAACACCCCAGGCCACGCATCAGCCGGCAATGACCCGCAATGAGCTTAATGCTGAAAAATCTGTAAAACAGGCGCGCGACGCACTACAGGCGGCACAAACACAGCGTAATGCCGTAAAACAGCAAACAGCGGCACAGGTCGCTGCGGTTAAAACTTTTGAGGCCAGAAATGAAACCGCGCAGACTCAGGCACGACAAAGCGCCGCTGTTGCTGCCACATTATCTGCTGCGGCCTCCTCCGCTGCAGCAACATTGCAAAGTACAGAGCAAAATATTTCTGACCTTGAAACTCAGATTGCAGATATCCGCAAAGAGCAGGAAGAGTTACGCGCTGACCTGATCCAGAAAGGTAAAGCCCTCTCTCCTGTTCTGCCACTGGCGGAACATCTCTCTCTTTACCCCTCTGATACCCTGGTTACGGTCCCACTCCCCCAGGACAAGGCCATAACCGGCTTTCTTGTTATCAAAAGCATCTCTCACGGGCTCGAAAGACAGGCGCAGGAAATGCGCGGACAGCAGGAAAAGCTGACATTGCTTGATGCTGAGCAATCAAAAAAACTAGCCACTCTGACGACTCTTCAGCAAACACAGGCCCGGCAACGCGACGTTGTAAAACAGCAGGCGACTAAAGCCCGGACAGCCCAGCTTAAAGCCGGGAGAGCGGCAAAAGATGCGGCCCGACAGCTTGAAAATGCCACAAGAAAAGCCTCAAGCCTTCAGGATGCTGTCGCCCGGCTTGAATCTCTTGAAAGCTCTGCCGAGGCTTCTTTACAAAAAGAACTCGCCTCTGCCGAAAAAGCACATAAAGATGCGCGGGATGCAGCGGCCCGGGCTCTGGCTCAGCAACGGGCTGAAGCCGCAAAACGCAAATTACTGGCCCTGCAAAAACAATCAGGACCGGGCCTTTCTGCACGAAGTGCTGTCTCTTCACAGTCAGCCGGCTCATCTGCTCAGCAGGCATCGACATCATCAGCACCGGCAGTATCTTCTGTTGCCGGCAATGGTCCTGAAAGCGGATCTCGCCCGGTAGCGGGCCATATTCTCACAGCATGGCATGCTTCAACAGAATCGGGACCCGCTACAGGTATTACTTATCGTACACCATCAGATGCAGGCGTACGCGCACCCTGTACCGGCCAGGTCGATTTTGCTGGCAGCTTTCGCACCTACGGCCAGATGGTCATCTTAAATTGTGGAAAACATTACCGTTTTGTTATCGCTGGTCTGGGAGAACTTTCCGTTAATACAGGGCAGGCACTCGCCAGAGGTGCGCCTGTTGGCTCTATGGGAAGCCATAATTCTCTGTTTGTGCAACTTCGTCATGGTCAGACACCTATTAATCCTGCACCTTTCCTTTAAGAATTAGACAGCAAAGAGTTTTCCTGCACGGCAGAAACCGCTATTCTACCCCACACGGGTCGCAAAATATTATCTGTGCCCCTGTAAAAACGCCTGGCTACTATGGCTTGCAAGAACTGATAATTGTTAGAAAATGCTTTCAGCACGGGATACAGCCCGGCGACAGGAGATTAAAAAATATGAAGTTTCGCACAGGCCTGATGCTCGGTGCCACGTTTCTCACGGGCCTTGCCGTAACCTCTCCCTCCGGTTTATTCCATGCAGGCAGTAACAGCTTCCTGCAATCCGCTTTCGCCGCACCTGCTTCTGACACTGCGACAGAGCAACACCCTCAGGCTAAAGCAGCTGACGATTCACCCACAAAAAATCATGCCGAAACCTACCGCCTGCTAACTCTGTTTGGCACGGTCATGGACCTTGTCCGCTCTGATTACGTTGAACCTGTTTCAGATAAAGATCTGATTACTAACGCCCTTAACGGTGCCCTGTCCGGTCTGGACCCTCACAGCTCATACATGACTGAAAAACAGTATGATGACATGATGACCCAGATGAAAGGAGAGTTTGGCGGCCTGGGCCTGGAGCTGCAGCAGCAGGACGGACATATTCGCGTTGTCTCTCCCATTGACGGCACCCCTGGTTTTCGTGCCGGTGTTAAATCTGGTGACTATATTATTGCTGTTGATGGTCGCCCGGTTGATGGCTTACCTCTGGATGAAGCCGTCAAAAAAATGCGCGGCAAACCCAACACGAAAATTAGCCTGACGCTTGTCAGAGCTAAGACACCCAAACCTATTATTCTGACGCTGACCCGCGAAAATATTCATATTGATGTCGTGAAATCAGCTCTTTATGGCCGCATAGGGTATATCCGCATCGCTCAGTTCAATGAAGAAACTGAAAAAGCTCTTGTCAGTGCGTACGACAAACTGAAACGCGATGCAGGAGGGAAACTGGCTGGCCTGGTTATTGACCTTCGAAACAATCCCGGGGGGCTGCTTGACCAGGCAATTAAAGTCTCCTCCAGCTTTATCCGATCAGGTGCTATCGTTTCGACACGCGCCCGCAACCCTAAAGACAGCCAGTTGTGGAATGCTCATGGCGAAGACATGACCAACGGTATGCCTATCGTCGTGCTGATTAATGGTGGCTCTGCCTCAGCATCTGAAATTGTCTCAGGCGCGTTGCAGGACCACGGCCGCGCTGTGGTGATGGGAACCCGCTCTTTTGGTAAAGGTTCTGTTCAGTCCATCATTCCGATTCCTGGAAATGGTGCAATCCGCCTGACAACTGCACGCTATTACACGCCGTCAGGCCGCTCAATTCAGGCAAAAGGCATTACACCTGATATCGTTGTAAAAGAAACCCGCGAAGACCCGGGCTTTAGCATGCATGAAGCTGACCTGGAGCACATCCTTAAAAACCAGGGTGGTAACCAGACCAAGCGCCAGCCTCGCAATGACCTTCCCTCCGTTGCCAAAGATATTCCTGGTGAACCACCAGCAAACTGGCCGGAATTTGACTACACGAAACCAGAGACTGATTTTCAGCTGCAGGAAGCTCTGAGGGTTGTTAAATTTATGGCAAACCTGCCAGCACCTGACCCGGTTGCTTCTCTCCCCCCGGTAAAAACTGACGCCAAAAAAAGCGAAATCAAGAAAAAACCCTGATTTATCAGAGGAATAAAGAGCATGACGATAACATCCCACTGGCAACAAATGCCTTCCTCCGGACGTATGTTTGTCCGTTTCTGGGGGGGATGTTTCGTATTGACCGGTATTCTTGTCATCAGCCTTCAGGTCATGGGCCCTCCCCGGCTGGACGGGGATGATATTGATGTCGCCTCTTCTAACCTCAACCCTGGCTCCCGCAATGTTATTCCGGCCCCCTTACCTGAACTGCAGGAAAAACACCGGGGGCCGAATGGCTTTCCTCTTCCCAAAAAAGACGCAAAGGGACGCACACCACGCCTTGCTTACGCCTCTCCTACCGTTGAGGTCCCGCCGGGTAATGCTGAAGTCGCTCTTGTTATTACCGGCATAGGGGATGCCAGAAACCTGACAAATGAAGCTATGGCTTCTCTGCCGGCACCGGTCACATTTGCTGTTTCGCCTTATGCTCCTGAAATGAAAAAATTGCTCGAGCAGGCACGTCTTAACAACCACGAGACACTTCTTGCCCTCCCTGTTCAGCAGGATTCAAAATATGATCCGTCTGCCGGAGAAGATGTGACAGGCTCTTATGCGCTTGGCCCTGGCCTCTCTCCGGAGGAAAATCTCCAGAATTATAAATGGGCTCTTTCCAGCCTCAGTGGCTTTATTGGTGTCACAAACGGCTTCCCCGGTTCCGGCACTGAAAGCTACACCCTTTCCAATGCCTTCTCACCCATTCTTAAAGATATTGACGACCGCGGTCTGATTTATCTGAATGCCACGCCTGAAACCACACCCAGAACAAACGGCCCTGGCGGCACAGTAGACGTCAACATCAATACAGATACTGACATTGTTAAAATTGACATTCAGCTGCTCAAGCTCCAGCAGGCAGCCCGCCGCAACCATAGTGCTATCGGAATTATGGGACCGCTGCGGCCGGTTGCTCTGGCCTGCCTGAGAGCATGGATCCCTCACCTGGAAGATGTCGGCATTACTCTTGTGCCTCTTAGCATGCTTGCCAAAACCCCTGATATTAAGGCAACAGCGTCTGACGCCGGAGCCAATACTCAGGACGCATTACCACATAAAACAATCTTTCATATTGACCTGAATAACCACATGCAACCAGCCGACAGTGCTCAGTCACCTCAGCCTTAAGCCCTTACTTCAGTTTATCAGATGCAGGATAATTATGATGCGCGACTCTTCCGGTTACAGCCTGCCATATCGCCGTAATGTCGGAGCTCTGATTTTTCGTGCAGATGGTAAAATTCTCATAGCCCGGCGGGCAGATATGCCAGGAGCAGGCGGGCCTTTGTCAGAAGGTGTCTGGCAGTGCCCCCAGGGTGGTATTGATAATGATGAAGCTCCGGATAGTGCGGTACTACGCGAAGCTGAAGAAGAGATCGGTACGACTAAGCTTTGCATCGTGCAGGAATGCTCTGACTGGATAAGCTATGACTTTCCTGACCATCTGATTGGAAAAGCCATGGGCGGGCGTTTTCGCGGGCAGACACAAAAATGGTTTGCGCTGGCTTTTAGTGGTTCTGACAGCGACATTAACCTGAACCTGCAAAACCCACCTGAGTTTGATGCTTTTCGATGGATTGAACTGGAAGCTCTGCCTGAGCAAAATGTTGGGTTTAAAAAACCCGTTTATGAGAAGCTGGTTACTTATTTTTCAAAGCATCCACTCATTTACCCTGCTGCGACACGCTGACAGCATTATCTCTTCTCTGGGTTCCAGCGCAGACATCAGGCATAAATCCCGTCAACTTTAACAGCACTCTTAAACATCAGGGATATGATAAATACCCTCTTCGTTGCTTGCGCAGCCTTAATAAAAAAGGCCGCCGAAGCGACCTTTTTCAGTAAATTAATGAGCTGGTTTTGCCTTACCGTCCCCTTTAAGAGGAGACAGCAGGTAACATAGTGGATACCCAAGATAATATTCAACAATCGACAAGGCAGAGCATCCCCACCCTACCCCATCTACAGATTTAAAAACCTGTCTAATGACTGACTTTGGTATAAAAAAGGGTTATCTCATCGAAAATATATTCACAAAGCTGAAAAACTGACCACATGTAACACCAGATACGATCGCTAACCTCATACTCTCATGTCTGCAATCCATATCACAGCAAACTTTATCTTCTACCTTAAAGAATCCATCCCAAGTCTAAACCTTATTTAAGAACGTTCGTGTCAATAACTTTATAGGCAAAATCACTACCCATTTTTCTAATAGCCTTTTCGCTAGCAACCTGGATGGCTTTTGATAGTGCTGTACAATTACCTGTGGCAGATGCTGAACCAGAACCTGTAATTTCAGCTTTTACAACAGATGTGCCACTACTATCCACAACATCAACCTTACCTGACAAATCAACATGGATTGTATAACTCATAGTCCAGAAGCCTGGCATGATAGATACCTGTGCATCTACGTCTTCCATATCAAGGCGCATCTTATATGGCGCATTAACACTACCCGACTCTTCAGTTGCATGAGCAAAACCAACTTCAATAGTTTTCTTCAATGTATCAGCTACAGGCAAACCAAAATTCGATTTGTATGAATAAGCTCCACACTCAAAAACATGCGCTTTGTCTCTGAAATCAGATGAGAAAGAATAAACTGTTGGGGTTTGGACAATACGGTTAGCCATAACATCGCCTGCAGACATTGCACTAGGATGCAGGTCAACCGTAGACGTGCAGGCCGTAACTGATAGAGGGGCCAAAATAAATAGCAGCTTGATTTTTTTCACGTTAGATAATCCTAAAACTCTCACTGAGTTTTTAACTAACGCAAAATAAAGCATATGCAAATGGGTTTACATTACATACACGGAGCAGATAACCCATCTCTAATTCCCAGGTGTTTTGATGAGTCGGATTGATGATGAATTTTTCTGGCTACTGAAGATGTGATTCAAAGCTGATCTTTGCGGAGACCAGTGAATGCGTGGCGGCCCGACCTAACGGACGAGAAACAGGCTATTACTGCTGCCTGAACGTGGCCGCTGGTCTCGCCCGGCTAGGGTAATCGTCTGTTCTTCAATAGAATGCTGTATGTCTTATGTGTCGATTGTCCGGTGGCGAGGGAAATTTCTCATTATTCCGACGTTGTTGCCCTGATGGGCCTCCCGACGTTCTACCAGCAAAGTCGTTACGGCCGAAATTTTCAGTTTCCCCCGCACGTTACGTGCCATTGAAAAAAGAGAAGAAGCCTCAGAGTTAAAGTGCTGAGGAATAGTCTAGGTAAGTAATTTTCGAAAGTGGCGCAAACAAAAATGCAAAACAGGCATAAATCCCGTCAACTTTAACAGCACTCTTAAACATTAGGGGTATGATAAACACCCTCATCGTTGCTTGCGCAGCCTTACTAAAAAAGGCCGCCGAAGCGACCTTTTTCAGTAAATTAATGAGCTGGTTTTGCCTTACCGTCTCCTTTAAGAGGAGACAGCAGGTAACATAGTGGCACGCATAAAAAAGCACCGATACCCAGTGTCATAAAGACCTCATTATACGTCAGAATAGAGATCTGACGTGAAAACTCACTGAACAGACTATGCTGCGCAACAGCAGCCGCAGCCTGATGTGTCGCCCCTCTGGCCTGGGCAGCAGCCTGCACCTGATTGAGGTAATCGTTATAAGGCTGATGATAAGGGGTCATCCAGTGCACCATATGAGCCTGATGAGCCTGCCGGCGTTCTGTCAGCAAAGCCGTCGCACCCGAAATTGCTAGTGACCCCAGCACGTTACGCGCCATTGAAAAGAGAGCAGAAGCGTCAGAGTTAAGATGCTTAGGAATAGTCGAGTAAGCAATAGTCGAAAGTGGCACAAACAGAAATGCAAGACAGGCTGTCTGACTCATACGGAAAAGCACAAGATGCCTGAAATCGAGGGTCGGCACGAGGTCGGCTGAGAAAAAGAACGAGCATCCCATAAGCGTAAAGCCCAGCGCGATAACATTACGCACACTGGTCTTCGTCATTAATTTGCCGACCAGCGGGATCAGAAAAATCACAGCAACCCCGCCCGGAGACAATACCAGGCCTGACAATGTTGCCGTATACCCCATCACCTGCTGTGCAAACTGAGGCACAATTAACGCTGAGGCATAAAGCAACGCTCCCATAGCCCCCATCAGAGTTGTGGCAACAGCAAAATTGCGGTCTTTAAAGACGCGCAGATCAACTGCAGGGCGTTTTGCACGCAGCAGCCAGAAAATAGCGCCTCCTAAACCCAGAACCGCCATAACGGCCATAATACGAATAAAGTCTGAACCGAACCAGTCCGCATCTTCTCCGCGGTCAACCATGACCTCAAGACAACTGAAACCAAGCGTAATCAGACAGATACCAACTGTATCAATAGGAGATTTCTGCTTTACTGCCCACGGCGGATCATCAACTGTGAGAATCACACCAAGAGTTGTCAGAAAACCAAAAGGCACATTGATAAAAAAGATCCAGCGCCATTCAAAGTTATCCGTGATCCAGCCACCAAGCGTCGGCCCGATAACTGGTGCCACTACTGTTGCAATGGCTGTCAGACCAAAAGCAGCGGCACGTTTTGCCGGAGGGAAACTGTCAAGAATGATCGACTGCTGCACCGGCTGCAAACCACCCCCGAAGAACCCCTGCATCATGCGGAACACGATAAGCTGGGTCAGCGATGTCGCCATGCCACACAGAAACGAAGACACTGTGAACATGGTGATACAGATCATAAAATAACGTTTGCGCCCGAAGACCTTACCCAGCCAGCCAGAAATTGTCAGCACAATGCCATTGGCAACCAGGTAAGCTGTCAGCGTCCACGTCGCATCGTCATATGTGCTCGACAGGCTACCCGCAATATGTGGCAACGACACGTTTACAATGGTCGTGTCCAGAATTTCCATAAATGCGGCCATGGTCACCACGAACGCCACAATCCAGGGATTATGGCGAGGCTTCCACTCTGCCGCAGATGTTCCGGGCTGTGTACTCATTATTTTGTATTTTCAGTCACCGTTGATGGAACTGGCTGTGCAGCAGATGTTGTCCGGGGCGGAACACCATCCGGACGTCCGGGAGTATCAACATGCACAACCGGCTCGACTGACAGACCAAGCGCCAGCTGCTGTTCAGGGTTCAGCCCTTCATCGATGATGATTTTAACCGGAACACGCTGAACAATTTTAACATAGTTGCCCGTAGCATTTTCGGGAGGGAACGCACTGAATGTTGCTCCCGTTCCCTTTTGCAGCGAATCAATATGCCCTTTCAGCTTAAGTGACGGATACGCATCAACATGAATATCCACTTTCTGGCCGGGTCTCATATCAGTGATCTGGGTTTCTTTATAGTTAGCAACAACCCACACTTCAGGCTCTACAACTGACAACACATGCTGACCCGTTGCAACATAATTACCCTGTTCGATATTACGTTCTGAGATCCAGCCATCACATGGTGCACGAAGCTCTGTCCAGCCAAGGTTGAGAACAGCGTTATCAAGCCTGGCCTGAGCTGTTTTAACCTGACCTTCCTGCTGGCTGACCTGAATTTTGGTATTCGACACATTAGGCTGCACCGGCTCGGCGATCTGCAGAAGACCTTCAGCCTGCATAACCTGCGCCTTTGCCGCATCAAGAGCAGCCCGTGCGTAATCAATATCCTGCTGCGATGTTGCAGCACGCTGCACACGCATCTGACGTTTATAATCGGTCTCAGCTTTAAATACCTGAGCCTTCGCTGCGGCAAGGCTGCCCTGTGCTTCAACCAGATGCCCGGGATACGTTTTCTGAGCAACCAGATACATCATCTGAGATGCTTCAAAAGCAGCCTGCACCTGCTCAAGGTTACCCACGGCTTCATCGCGCTGTGCTGTCCAGTCCCGCGGGTCAATACGCGCAAGCAGCTGCCCTTTGCGAACAAACTGGTTATCATTGACATAAAGACCAACGACATAACCACTGACATGCGGTGCGACAGACACAGCCCGGCCGGCGGTAAAAGCATCGTCCGTCTCGACTTCATTACGTGTGAGATAAAAATACACGCCTGCCAGAACAGCCAGAGCAACAATAACAATTGTCAGAACAACCTTACGCGTTCCGCTTTTCTTTGGGGGTGCACTATTTTCTTTTGCAGATACTTCTTCAGACTGTTCACTATGGACTTCGGCCATTCTGCTCCCCGCTTTTCAACATACACCGTGTAGATTTTCCGACTCACGGCACATTCAACACCACACCGCTGACCGATCGGTTCGGTCATTTTGTGGCACGATCATCAAACCACTTCAAGCAGTACTATGCAGAATGTTAACGCTGCCCTATTATAAATAATAGCGTTTTTCATAAAAAAATTATTTAAAAACAAATAATTATACTTTTTACCATTCCTGAAAAGACACTCTACTGCTCCAGACTTTGCGTACGTACAAGACGGGCATATAAACCATTTTTCTCCATAAGAGTGTCATGGTTACCCTGCTCAATAGCCCGCCCGTCCTGCATCACCACAACCAGATCAGCGGCTCTGACTGTAGAAAGCCGGTGCGCCACGATAATTGTTGTCCGGTCATGGCGAATACGTGCAAGAGCCTGCTGCACGGCGGCTTCATTTTCACTATCAAGCGCACTGGTCGCTTCATCAAGCAGCAACAGCCGCGGGTTACGCAAAAAAGCCCTCGCCAGAGCAATGCGCTGACGCTGACCACCTGACAGGAACTGACCGCCGGAGCCGACACAGGTTTTATATCCCTCAGGTAACGCAAGAATAAAACCCTCTGCCGCGGCTGCCCGGGCGGCTGCATGCACTTCAGCCTCGGATGCATCCGGCTTACCCAGAAGAATGTTCTCATAAACCGGAAAATCAAACAGAATCGGGTTCTGGCTCACATAGGCAATGGCTTTACGCAGGCTCTCAATCTGCAAATGACGAAGATCCTGGCCATCAAGCAGAATACTGCCAGATGTCACATCATGCAGGCGTGGCACCAGTGATAAAGCTGTCGATTTACCCGCACCCGACAAGCCCACGAGAGCGACGACCTGACCAGCCTGAGCCTCAAAACTAAACGAATCAAGTCCAACACGCCCGTCATTATAAATAAAACCAACATCTTTAAATATCAGATGTCCGCCGCCAGCAGGTAAAGGAACAGCATCAGGAGCCTCAGTCACCGCAGGTTTTTCATCGACAACACTGAAAATTCTGATCAGTCCGGCCAGCCCCTCCTGCAAGGCGGCGTGAAGAGCCCCTAATGCTCTGAGAGGACGTGCCGCCAGCAGCAAAGCCGCAACGAACCCGGAAAAATCACCCAGCGTTGTGCCAGACATAGCAGCCCGCCAGCCGGCAAAACCAAGAACCGCAGCAACTGCTGTTCCCCCCAGCACTTCAAGCAGAGGGTCAACTCTGGCACGTCCCTGAGTAATGCTCAGCATCGCCTTATGAAGACGCTCGAAAGATGTAACTGCGCGCGCTGTTTCTTCCTGCTCCATACCGTAGACCCGCACTGTACGGGCCTGAGAAAAGCTCTCTGTCAGAAACGCCGCAGTCTCCCCGATCTGCTCCTGCATCCCGCCTGAAGCCCGTCTGACCTTTTTACCTAATTTCTGAATAGGTACGACCGCAACCGGATACAGTAACGCAGCAATCAGGCTCAGCTCCCAGTCCATATAGAACATTGAGACAATAAGGCCTGCAATTGTGACCGTATCCCCCAGGGAGTTAACAACCTTAATCATCGCTTCACGGATAGAAACAGCGTCTGTTGTAAAGCGTGCGGCCAGTTTTGCCGGTGCTTCCTGCTCTATCCGGGTGACATCTGCCTGTATCAGGTGGCTGAACATGATATTCTGCAGGTCACGAATAACCACCAGCACAAGCCCCTGCGCTGCCAGTGTCTGCGCATATTGTGACACAGCTTTTGATG
This sequence comes from Acetobacter sp. DmW_043, assembly GCF_002153485.1. Taxonomy (NCBI): domain Bacteria; kingdom Pseudomonadati; phylum Pseudomonadota; class Alphaproteobacteria; order Acetobacterales; family Acetobacteraceae; genus Acetobacter; species Acetobacter sp. DmW_043. The sequence continues at coordinate 50,598 of NZ_JOMN01000015.1, forward strand.
CTGTCACAATCACCACGAGCATCGGCACCTGATACAGAATACGCGGATCATGCGAGGCAAACATATCCAGCGCACGCTGAATAACCAGCGGATAAAGCGCCGTGAGGGCCGCCATCACAACAGTCAGCAGCAAAACAGCCAGAATACGCCCCGGGTAGTGCCTGACCTGCCCCACCCATAACCGGCGCAGCAGCGCACGGGTATCATCCGGAGATAAAACCTTACGCGCAGGTTTTTGTTTTTTCTTTCGCTTACGTCCACGAGGAGCATGCTCTGTATCATCAGATACCGAATGAGCCTGAGAAGCGGAAGACGCAGAATGTGTACCAGAAGCGGAGGAGCGTGAAGACATCATACCGTTCCTCTACCAGCCTCACGACAAGAGGTAAAATCCGTCAGCAAAAAATTCTGCTGCTATTTTATCTGCCTCAGGTTCATGGCTTGTTTAAGGCATGCCTCCAGCCCCGCCTGACACCCATGCTGTTGCCACCACTGGCGCACCTCTGTGAGAACACGACCAATATCCGGGCCGGTAGCAAGTCCTGCGTCGCACAGATGTTTACCTGCCAGCGGAAAAACCGGTACGGGCATATCGCGGATGCGCGCCCTCAGAGCAATAAACGATTCTGCCAAAACAGATGATGAGAATGACGCGTCAGCCTGCGCAAGCCAGACCAGAGCAAGTAGCAGGTCTTTAGATTTATCAGATAAGAGACAACGTAATGCATCATCGCTGATATCAGTCACGGGTGCCTTGTTACACGACACTGCTACCAGATAGCGCGTTTCTGCACGTGACAGTTTCAGGCGTCTGGCCAGCCCGGAAGGATCTTCCGCAATTAATGCAGCCAGTCGCAAAACCGGATCGGCGGGGGCACCAGCTGCAAGTAGCGCATCGAAACGGGAAATCGTAACACCTGAAGGAAAAAGAACAGACAGCACGCCCGTCTCCTCCATCAGGCGAACCTGCCCCCGGGCACCCTGTCCGGTTAGTATTTTCTGCATTTCCGACCAGATGCGCTCAACAGATAAACGCTTAAGCCAGTCTGCATTCTCCCTGATCGCACTTATCGCCTCAGCATCAGGCTCAGTACCACCATAACGTCCCTGAAAACGAAAAAATCGTAAAATCCGCAAAGCGTCTTCACGGATGCGTGCAGATGCCTCTCCCACAAAGCGCACTCTGCCAGCGGCAAGGTCTGCCTGACCACCGAAATAATCCGTCAGCTGCCCATGACGGTCACGAAACATCGCATTAATCGTAAAATCACGCCGCTTTGCATCCTCTGCCCAGTTACTGGTCCAGCAGACAGAGGCATGACGCCCGTCAGTCGTGACATCGCGCCGCAATGTCGTAATTTCATAAGGCTGCCCCTCCATCACAGCTGTAACTGTTCCGTGCGCCAGGCCAGTGGGTACGACTTTAATACCCGCAGCTTTAAGGCTGGCCAGAACCTCTGCCGGAGGCTCTGGTGTCGCGAGATCAATATCAGACACAGGCCGCCCCGCCAGCAGGTCTCGCACAACACCACCGACCAGACGCGCCTGAGGCAAAACACGCCACAAGGCAGTCAAAGCATCACGCTGCTTCGTCGTAAGCCCGGCACTCCCCTCTGAATAATCCTCTGACACGCCAGGCTGCATCATGCTTCAGGTTCTTCGGGGGGCATTAACGAGAGAGGAAAAAAGCTGTCACAGCTCCACACCCCCATGCAGGGGATACCATGACACTGCCCGGGCTCAGCCAGTGCTGCCAGCTCATACCACACAGAGCGCGACAGGCGCGCCTCAACAGGAAAAAGACCATCACCGGCACGTACAGTCAGGTAAGGCGGACAGGCACCCTCTGCACAAAAATCAGAAGAAATTTGCCATCTGGCCCGAATCGGATGCTCACGGTCAGCGACAACAGGCTCATCTGTATTTGTGCAAAAACACAGTTTCTGCATGCGGCCACACCCCGACCACTCAAGCTTCACAGCCTGAAACGGAGCATCCTCCACATCAATATATCCTGTTTCAACAGGTGTACGAAGCAGATAAGCCCCCTCCGAATCACGCGTCAGAACAGAGCCAAACAGACACACCATCGCCTTACGATTTAAAGGCTCTCCTTTGTACAGCCACTCCCCGTTTCTTTTAATCAGAAACGGCAGCTTTCTGACCTGCGAACCTGAAGCAGACCGATCAGAGGTTGTATCAGAACAAGAATGTGTCGTGTTCAGGTGTAGATCTTCTTCATCGCGCACTGACAGATAATCCTGTAATAACTGTTTCACTGCTCAGGACATGATATAGGGTGAATACCCTACTTGATGTAAGACCCATATCTGCACAGACTGGACACATGGCCGTATCAGACAAAAAACATTCCGCTGCTCTCTCTCCTTCTGCCGCACCAGATGTCAGAAAAGCTGATGATCTGTGTGAGCACCTCAAAGCTGTGCAGCAGGAAATCTCGCGCATCATTTTTGGTCAGGACCAGGTTGTTAACCAGACCCTGATCACTATCCTTGCCGGAGGGCACTGCCTTCTGGTTGGTGCACCGGGACTGGGCAAAACATTACTGGTGACAACGCTGGGCACCGTGCTGGGCCTGGATACACGACGTGTACAGTTTACTCCTGACCTGATGCCTTCTGACATCACCGGCAGCGAAATTCTCGATGAAGATAACTCAGGGCGACGCAGCTTTCGCTTTGTACCCGGGCCGGTATTCTGTCAGCTGCTGATGGCAGATGAAATTAACCGTGCCAGCCCCCGCACACAATCTGCTCTGCTTCAGGCCATGCAGGAACATCAGGTGAGCGTTGCCGGCACCGAGCATCAGCTACCCGCACCTTTTCATGTGCTCGCCACGCAAAACCCGATGGAGCAGGAGGGAACCTATCCGCTGCCAGAAGCACAGCTTGATCGCTTCATGCTGCAAATTCCACTCACCTTCCCTGATGAAGCGGCTGAAAGAGCTATGCTGCTGGCAACCACCGGCACAGAAAAAGCCACCCCTGAACGCATTATCTCCACCGAAATTCTCAGCGAAGCGCAGGCCCTGGTCCGTACGCTGCCAATTGGCGAAAAAATAGTCGATGCTATTTTAAAACTGACCCGTGCCGCCCGCCCCGAGACAACCAGAGATGAAACTCTGCGCCGTCATATTGCCTGGGGGCCTGGTCCGCGCGCAGCACAAACTCTTATGCTGGCAACCCGCGCACGGGCGCTGCTGGATGGTCGCCTCTCTCCCTGTATAGATGACGTCATTGCCCTTGCACGCCCGGTTATGGCTCATCGTATGGCACTGACTTTCGCCGCCCGCGCAGACGGTGTGCAGATTGACTCTGTCATGACACAGCTTTTAAAAATTCTGGACTAAAGTCTCTTGAGCACACCGGTCCTGCGCCTCAGAAATTTTCTCGGGCGCCTTTCCTCCAGAGGCAGGCAGAGCGTCGCTGATGATTTTACACATACAGCCTCACAGCCTCCCTCATCGGGACATGCACCAGCTGATGGCTCTCTGTCAGGGTTTATAGCCTCTCAGGCTGACGATCTGGCTTCGCGCCTGCCTGCGCTTCTGCTTGAAGCCAGTCATGTCGCAGCCTCTCTGAGCACCGGGCAGCACGGCCTGCACCGTGCGGGCAGCGGCGAAAGTTTCTGGCAGTATCGCCAGGCTCAGCCTGGTGAACCTGTCTCACAGATCGACTGGCGCCAGTCAGCACGCAGCCAGCATGCTTATGTACGCGAAACCGAAGCAGAAGCACCACAAACAGTTCTGCTCTGGTGTGATTTATCAGCCTCCATGCAATGGCGTTCTGCCTCAGACCTGCCTGAAAAACGGGACCGGGCCCTGCTCCTGCTTCTTGCCACCGCCAGCCTGCTTTTACGCAGTGGTGAGCGCGTGCGCATCCTTACACCATCAGGTCAGGCTACACGTCATGCGACAGGGACCCCGCTTGAACGTCTGGCTCTTGGTCTGCTTGAAACCTTACGAAACAATGGTGGCCAGGTGCCCGCCCTACCAGCGGCAGCACTCATACCCCGCTATTGCAGACTGATTATAGTCAGCGATTTTTTATGTGATGACACCGAACTGGGCAAACTGCTCAGCCACTGTGCCGGCCAGCAGGTCAGAGCACATCTGGTGCAAATTGCAGACCCGGCCGAACGTACACTCCCTTATAAAGGGCACATTACCTTTGAGGGACTTGAGCAGGAACCCGAGCTCGACCTGCAGCATGTTCAGTCGTTACAGGATGCCTATCAGTACCAGGTCAGACTGCGTGAAACAGCTCTCACCGCCCTGGCAACACGCCACAACCATTCGCTGACAGTACATAACACTAACAACTCCCCCCTGCCGGCACTTATGAGCATACAGGCGCATATGCATAATAAAGGTCAACTGACAGAGGTGCCTGCATGATTTTTCTTGCTCCCCTGGCTTTATGTGGCCTCCTGACCCTGCCGCTGGTCTGGTGGCTGCTCAGGGCAACCCCGCCACGCCCACGCCAGATGCGCTTTCCGCCATTGCAAATTCTGCGCACGCTGCGCCCGACCGAAAATGATGCAGCCAAATCTCCCCTGTGGCTGCTGATTTTACGCTTACTGGCTGTCAGCCTGCTCATACTGGGCCTGTCACAACCTGTTATTACCGGCACACCGCTGCCTGTTTCAGGCAATGGTGCCATAGCTCTCGTTATTGATAACGGTATGCTGACAGCCCCTGACTGGAGCAAACGTCTGAGAACGGCTTTAAATATCGTTGATAACGCCGCTCTGACCAGACGTCAGGTTTCACTCATTCTCACTGCGACGAGCAATACAGCAGACACGGCAACCTCACCTTTCACGCCCCGGCCGGCTGAGACTGTCAGACGCACACTCACTCAGTTACGTCCTGTGCCGTGGGGTGTGCGACGGGCTGAAATAGCAAAACTCTCAAAAATCCACCCGCCTGGTCATTTTGGCACCGTTATTTATCTGTCAGATGGTGTGGCGTCCGAAGGTGATGCTGCTTTTGCTCAGGCATTGCAGACGATGGGACCTGTACGGGAGATCCGTTTTCCTGACGCACCGGTTTATGTGCTCAAACCTGCGACCGGAGCTCATAATACGGCGATAGCTCAGCTTGTCACTCTGCCCGCACCACATCCGCGCCAGATAACTGTACGCCTGCACACGCAGGAAGGTGGCACACTGGCGACTATTCCCCTCACTCTGCCGGCCAGTGCCACGCAGGCTGATATTTCTGCCAGCCTGCCCTCAGCAGTAATGAACCGTATTGATCGCATCACGCTTAACGGGCTGCCAGGCGCAGCGTCTGCCTTCCTCCTTGATGAAGGTGACCGTATGCACCCTGTCGGGCTGATTACGTCAGGAGCATCTGACACCCGCCTGACAGGCCCCTTATTTTACCTGCGGCGTGCCCTGAGTCCAACGGCAGAACTGCACGAAGGTACAGGAGCGTCACTCCTCCAGCAGTCACTTTCAGTCATTATCGCTCCTGATGGCACACTGTCTGACCCGGCCGTACGTCATACAATGGCTAAATGGATTGAACAGGGTGGCACCCTTATTCGTTTTGCAGGCCCCACCCTGGCCGGGCACAATCAGGAAAATGCACAAAATACTGAAGCTGCCAGAACTGCTGACGCAGCAACTGATCTTCTACCGGTTCCCCTGTTGTCAGGAGCACGGCAACTGGGGGGCACCATGACCTGGGGCACTCCACAAAAACTTGCTGCGTTTGATACGACATCGCCCTTCCACGGCTTGCAGGTACCGGCAGATGTCACGGTCTCACGGCAAATTCTCGCGAGCCCCGTTGCTGATCTGTCATCCCATAACTGGGCCAGACTGCAGGATGGCACTCCGCTTGTTACCTACACGACACTGGGGAAAGGCACGATCATACTCTTTCACGTCAGCAGCACAGCCGACTGGTCCTCACTGCCACTCTCAGGCCTGTTTGTCAGTATGCTGCAACGTCTTATTGACCAGGCAAATGGTGTCAGTGCCCCGGCAGATAACAGCCTTCTTGCCCCGGTCTTAACGCTTGATGGTGACGGCGTGCCAGGCCTGCCACCACCAGAGGCACGCAGCCTGAGAGCCGATGCCTTTACCAGCACACCTGTTTCTGAGCAGCACCCTCCGGGGCTTTATGGTCCCAAATCTATGAGACTAGCCCTGAATGCCGGCACAGCCCTGCCAGCGTTAAAGGCAGAAAAGCCCGCCGGCCCGCTGCTTGATCCGTCGGGTCACAGACCAGACACGCACCTTGCAGGCTTTTGCCTGGCAGGGGCACTCATGCTGCTTTGCCTCGACACAATGCTTACATTGCTGCTTCGCTCAGGCTTTCCGGGCACAAAACGATCTATTAAATCAGGAGCCTCTCTCCTTGCCTGTTTCATCATGCTCTCTCCCTCAGCCAGAGCACAGGAAGCAATGCAAAACTCACCACCTGCTGCTCTTGAAACCAGGCTGGCCTACATCATCACAGGGCATAAAGAAGTTGACGATGTCTCTCGTCAGGGGCTGCAGGGTTTGTCTGACTACACCAATGCCAGAACATCAGCCCGCCTCGGCTCTCCTGACGGAGTTATACCAGGTAAAAGTGACCTGAGTTATTACCCCATGATTTACTGGCCGGTCACGGCTGATGCGCAGGTCACTCCTGCACAGACCGCTGCCCTGACATCTTTTATGGCACATGGCGGCATTCTGTTTATTGACACTCAGGGACAGGATATGAACGACCAGAGTGCTGATAGTTCGTCAGAGAATTTTGCCGGCGATGCTCCGGGCACTGCTGCGGCATTACGCCGTGTTACAAATGGCCTGCCTATCCCTCCGCTGACAGAAATGACCGACCACCATCTGCTGGCTCATACTTTTTATCTGCTGCACGAATTTCCTGGCCGGTATGCCGGACAACCGGTTTGGGTCACCCGCGAGGGAGAAGCAGAAAATGATGATGTAAGCCCGGTCATTATCGGTTCAGCCGACTGGGCCCATGCCTGGGCTGTCGATGATACCGGTAACTCTCCCTATGCTGTTATCCCGCAGGGAGCTGCGCAGCGAAAAACAGCATATCGCTTTGGTGTGAATGCGGTGATTTATGCTCTGACCGGTAATTATAAAGCAGATCAGCTTCATGTGCCTGCCCTGCTTAAACGACTGGGAGGGGAGTAAATCATGCTTAACCGTCTTATGCACGAAGCAGACTTCTCTCCTCTGCTGCCGCTCTGGTTTCTCATCTGCCTCGGCATTCTGGCCTTTGCGCTATGCTGCTATGCCATTATGCGCCGCACAAAGGGAGCCCTGTTCAGGCTTGCTGGCATTCTGCTGGTTCTGCTCTGGCTGAGCGGACCACAGAAACTACATGAACACTGGCGCCCACTGCCACAAACTGCCCTGCTGGTTGTCGACAACTCCCCTTCCATGCATATCAGAAACCGCGAACAGCTGGCGCAGCAGGCGGCGCATATTCTCACACAGGCCAAAACTGAAGGTCTTACACTACGCACAGTAACACTTAACAGCCCACCGCAGGACGGAACCCGCCTGTTTGACGCCCTTGAACAGGCAGCTGCCGATATTCCGGCAGACCAGTTTGCCGGGGCAATTATGCTCACCGATGGCCAAGTCTCTGATATTCCTCACACGCTGCCAGAACGTTTCGCAGCAACGTCACAGGATGGCGTAACAACGCACCTGCCTCTGCACCTGCTGCTGACAGGCAAAGGCGAAGAAACTGACCGCCGCCTGCGAATATTGCAGGCTCCGCCCTACGCCATTATCGGACAACCTGTATCGTTACGCGTGCAGGTAGATGACAGCGGACCAGGCACTGCACCTGACACAAAAGCAGAGCTGAAAATACAGGTGAATGGTGAGGCTCCCTTCACTATTCCTGTTCTGACTGGCAAACCACAGGATATTTCAATCCCTGTTTCTCACACAGGGCAACTCCTTGTCAGCCTCACGGCTTCTCCTCTCGAGGGTGAAGCCTCTTCTCTCAATAACCAGACCACCGTTAATATGAACGGCATTCGTGACCGCCTGCGTGTACTGCTGATTTCAGGCACACCAAACCAGGGTGAGCGGGTCTGGCGCCGTCTGCTTAAAGCTGATCCTTCTGTTGATCTGATTCACTTCACCATTCTGCGGCCACCGGATAAAGACGACGGCACCCCGATTTCTGAGCTGGCTCTGATCGCTTTTCCGGTAAAAGCCCTGTTTCAGGATAAAATTGATCAGTTCGACCTCATTATCCTTGATGGTTTTGAGAATATGAACATTTTGCCCTACGAGTATCTGGATAATATTGCCAGGTTCGTAAAAAAAGGCGGTGGGCTGCTTCTTACAGGCGGACCTGAATTTACAGGTAATGGCTCGCTGCAGGACACTCCTGTAGGCGGCATTCTGCCTGCACATGTCTCTGGCATAACCCAGCAGGCTTTCCGTCCACAGCTCACAGATGCCGGGCGCAAACACCCGGTCACAGCAAACCTGCCCGGTGCGCCGGCACCCGGGGTGAAAACGCCAGCGGAAAAAACGATACCTGGTCAATGGGGCCCGTGGTACCGCGCTCTCAAAGCTGACAGCACTCACGGGCAGGTGCTGCTAAGCGGCCCTGACAGCAGCCCTCTGCTCGTGCTGAACAGAGAAGAAAATGGCCGGGTTGCTTTCCTGCTTTCTGATCAGATCTGGCTATGGTCGCGCGGTGAAGGTGGTGGTGGCCCGCAGGCTGAGCTGCTCCGCCGTATCTCCCACTGGCTGATGAAAGAACCAGAACTGGAGGAAGAACAGCTGCACGCCAGCCTTCATGACGGCACTCTGAGCGTCGTACGCCGCAGTGCAGCAGATAAAAACGCCATAACGGTTCAGGTGCGCGCACCTGATGGCAAATCTTCAGAGCTGAAACTCCGCGAAACCGGGCAGACCAGTGGCACTACGCATGGTCAGATGCAGGCTGAGCAGGCAGGGATATGGGAAGTAAGCGACGGCACACATAAAACTTTTACTGCACCTGCCCCTCTGAATACTGAAGAGTTCGCTGACCTGCGCGCAACGGCCGACAATATGAAAGCAATAGTACAAAAAAGCGGTGGTCATATTTTCTGGACGGGTGATCACCCCACTGAAAAGACGCTGCCCGGCCTTACGCTTGCACATGCTCCATCTGATTCGCTGAGTTTTCCACACAGAAATGCTCATATTGTAACCGAGCGCACAGCGACACCGTTGCTGCCATCATGGGCTATCCTTTTTGTATCTTTAGCTTTTTTATTTGCAGGCTGGTGGCGGGAAGGACGTCCATGAGCAGCTTATCCTTGGATCATCACACCCGTTGTGCTAGAGTCAGGAGATATTATTCCCTGCATGGACACATGATGACACGTTTATTGCGTACTTTTCCTCTCGTTATAGCGTGTTCTGGTTTTTTTCTTACGGTGCTGCCGGATCTTTCACACGCTCAGAGCGCCCGTGACCAGGAAGCACAGGCTGAGGCGGCTGAAGCTGCTCAGAAAGCCGAAGCTGCTAAAGCTGCCAAAAGAGCTGCTCCGCCATCAGCCATTCCTGGCGCGGCAGAAGAAGACGGCGAGGATGAACATGGCAGTGGTGATATCGAGCCCACAGCAGCATTGTTTGATGCCATTAACCGTGGCAGTACGCCATCTGCTAAAGAGTCAATCAACCGCGGAGCAGATCTGAACGGGCGCAACATCCTGGGGCAGACCCCCCTGGAGATGTCGATTGACATGAACAGAAATGCCATCACATTTCTTCTTCTGTCGATGCGTGGACAAAATACCCGTGCATCAACGGTATCCTCTGTCAAAGAAACCGTTGCCTCATCAGGAGACCAGCCTGACTCAGGAAGAAAAATAAAACCTGAAAAGTCAGTTGCAAAACCTGGGAAATTACCCGACCAGTCGGGCGGGAAACCACAGCCATCCGTTGGCTTCCTGGGATTTAGCGGCAGTTAAATCAGTTCAGAAAAAGCCGGGGAAATTTCTTCCCCGGCTTTTTTGTGTCAACCTGCTGCAGCTGCAGGTGCTTCAGCCATGAGCTGAGCAGTAAGAGCAAGACTTTCCTGACGCAAAACATCAAGAGGCAGCAACTCACCACCACGTTCGAAATGCCAGAATGTCCAGCCATTGCATGACGGGGCGTTTGTCAGTGCAGCACCCATTTTATGGATAGAGCCCCGCTTATTGCCGCTGATAACCGTACCATCAGGTGAAACAACAACGCGAATACGTCTCTTCTTATCATACAACATGGTTCCGGCATCAAGCAGCCCCTGCTCGACCAGGCTACCAAATGGAACCCTTGGCGCTTCACGCTTATCTGGTGTTGTCACGACGGCATCTTCAGCAAGAGGCACTTCCTGCGCAACACGCTGACGCGCCGCGGCAATATAATCAGGATGACGTTCAACACCGATAAAACGACGACGCAAGCGGCGGGCCATTGCAGGTGTTGTGCCGGTGCCTGTAAACGGGTCCAGCACAACATCACCAACTGACGTGGAAGCCAGCAGCACTCTGTGCAAAAGACTTTCAGGCTTTTGCGTAGGATGAAGCTTCAGCCCATGTTCGTTACGCAACCGCTCGTTACCTGTGCACAACGGCAGGCACCAGTCAGAGCGCATCTGCACATCATCATTAAGAGCCTTCATCGCCTGGTAGTTAAAGCGATAACGGCTGGTTTCGCTCTTAGCGGCCCAGATCATCGTTTCATGTGCATTGGTAAAACGCCGCCCACGAAAATTAGGCATAGGATTGGATTTACGCCAGACGATATCATTCAGAATCCAGAACCCCAGATCCTGCAGGATGACACCAATACGAAAAATATTATGATAAGAGCCGATTACCCAGATCGTACCGTCCTTATCAAGCAGGCGATGCGCTTCTTTCAGCCAGTCACGTGTGAATTTATCATATGCCTGCAGGTCTGAAAATTTATCCCAGTCATCATCAACACCATCAACAAGCGTATCATCCGGGCGACGCAACTCACCCCGCAGCTGCAGATTATATGGCGGATCAGCAAAAATGCAGTCAACTGAGCCTGACGGAAGCGTTTTCATGACTTCCACACATTCACCACACAGAATCTGATCCAGCGGCAGCTCTTTATCTACCGTTTTTGCGCCGCTCATACCTGCTCTCCTGCATAATAAAGTTCGAATTGTTTACGGACTGTGCCGAATGTTTTGCGATGGTGGGGGGTAATACCTGATGCGATCAGTGCCTGACGATGCACCGCTGTGCCGTAACCTGAATTTTTCGCCCATCTATAAGCTGGCCAGCGCTGATCAAGGCTGTTCATAATGCGGTCGCGCGTGACCTTAGCGATCACAGAAGCCGCCGCGATGGACAGGCTAAGGCTGTCACCGCCGACCAGGCACTCCGCACTGCACCCGAAATCTGGTTTTTTATTACCGTCAACCAGCACATGATCTGGCAAACGAGGCAGGCGCGCGACGGCACGCTGCATAGCCAGATGAGCCGCATTATGAATATTAAGGCGATCTATTGCGGGAGCAGAAACAGCCCCCAGGCCAATTTCAACACCCGGAACCGCAGGCAAACGCGCAGCTATAAACGCACGTAACTGAGGCTTAAGTTTTTTGGAATCATCAATGATCGCTGCCAGATCGTCTGGCACACCGGCACCGAAAACAACGGCCGCAGCGACAACAGGACCTGCCAGAGGACCACGGCCAACTTCGTCCACTCCGGCTACGCGGCCGCCATATTGAAGTTCCCGTGTCAGATCCGGCATTACCCCTGCTTTCATCAGTCATGGTACGACTCGATGTTATTTCACGAGTCGTACCAATCGCGACTCCGTAAAGCAAGGAGAATCACTTTTTGCGACTCAGGGCAAGAGTCGCATCAAAAAAAAGTTCAGGAACTTTTTTTACGCGGGAAAATCAGCCAGCTCAGAATAAGAGCAACACCTGATACAATCCCCAGAGAAAGAAGAGGTTTATCACGTACAAAAGTTGTGGCTTTTTCTACAAACCCTTCACCTTCTTCATAAAGATCGGCAAAGTCCTGACGGGCGCCACCGGCAAACTGGTCAAACTTACCCTCAGCCTGAAGACCAATATCACCTGTCAGACCACCAACCGCATCCTTAGCGCGACCTTTAGCTTCCGTAGCCAGTCCTTCAACTTTATTCGCTACGACTTTAAGTTTATCATCAGCCATCTGGATTTTTCTCCATTCTGTGGTTAACGACCATCAGCATACACTTAAATTTTATTAATACCACATATTGAATCCACTCTTTTTCTACCAATACCCTACACGAGTTCATGATTAATTATGCAAAAGCCTCTTAATTTACCTCTTATCGTTTTACTTATAGCCAGCACTGTTTTTATGGAGCAGCTTGACGCAACAATACTAACAACAGCCCTGCCCTCTATTGCTCATACCCTTCACGTCAGTATAGTTGACACGTCAGCCACATTAACGGCGTACCTCATCGGCCTGACCATTTTTATTCCGGCATCCGGCCCGCTGGCAGACAGACTGGGCAGCCGCACCACCCTTTGTATGGCGCTGTTTATTTTTATTACTGCTTCTGTTGCCTGCGCCTCAGCACAAAGCCTCAGCTTTCTTGTCGCTATGAGAACATTACAGGGCTTTGGCGGCGCCCTGATGTTTCCGGTCGGGAAACTCATTATCCTGCGCATTACGCCCAAAGATAAGCTGGTTTCGACCATGACATGGATGATGCTGCCCGTCGCGCTCGGCCCTCTTCTCGGCCCGGCCGCGGGTGGCTTTATTACTACATATTATTCATGGAGATGGGATTTTTATATTAACATACCCTTTTGCCTCATAATAATTCCTATGATTTATAAATTTGTACCTGAAATAAGAGTAAAAAATGCAAAATCATTCAATATAAAAGGATTTATCATTACTGCATCCGGACTGACCTGCATCGCAATATCCATTGAATTATTTAGCCACAACCAGGCATCCAAACTCATATCACTCGCGCTTTTTGCTACCGGCGCCGGCTGTGCCGGCTTATATAATTGCTACACGCACAATCCATTTCTTGACTTTACTCTTCTCAGGCTGAAAATTTTCAGACTGGCTTTTATTGGAGCCGGCGCCTCACGCATTGCTCTGGGAGCATTCCCGTTTCTGCTACCTTTATTTTTACAAAGCATTGCCGGACTGACACCCGCCCGAAGCGGCATCATGATCTCCTTCGCACCCATCGGTGCTATTGCAATGACACCTTTCATACCGCGCCTTCTGCGCAGATTTGGCTTCAGATACACTCTTATGCTCAACGGCTTTTCAGCTGCCATTCTTGGCACACTCATTACGTTCTTCCACAGAGGAGAAGCATTATGGGGACTTATGCTGATTATTTTTACAGCAGGCGTCTGTCAGGCAGTTTTATTCTCCGCCTATAATTCCATCGCCTATTCTGACGTCCCCCCTCAACGGATAAGCAGCGCAACCAGTTTTTACTCAACCATGGAACAGATACTCGTTGCCTTTGGCATTTCAATTGCGGCAGGAACACTAACTTTTTCTTCGCAGTTTCATCACAATACAGTTCCGGCCGCAGCAGATTTTGCAGCATCTTTTGTTATTGTCGGTATTGTTTCTTCAGTTGCCGCACTTGCGGCCTTCAGACTGCCGCACAATACCGGACTACTCCTCAACAAAAGAGATATAACTAAATGATATGGAATAAAAATTAAGTAACTCAACCACTTTAGCCTCCCCAAAAAACATAAAATGTTAATTAAATTTTAATTTTATATTAAAAATGCAAAATCTAAAAATAAATTAATAAATGATGTTTTGTTTAAATAAATATAAGAAATTATAATAATACAAAATTGATTTTTTTTAATTATAAGGATTATATTTTTATTTATGTATTAAAAATTTACTTCTACTGCCTGATAAATATTTATTTAAAACATAAGGTATGTATAAAAATAAAAATTATATAAAAATATCAAAGTAATAGTTGCGAAACAACGATACGTATGCTTTATGTTTAAACGAGAATGGTATTTTGATACTGAATTTCACATCAGTGAAATACCCGGCCCTTCCTCAGGGAAGCACTCCTGCACTGAGGCGGGCAACAATAACTTTGGCGGATGACACTGACCCTCTTATGGATAATGATCTCACAGATTACCCTCAACATATGTCACCGCCACCAGAGCCGCCATCTTCAGATAAGCGGATCACGGTGCGGACGATTATTATTATTGCCGTTGTATGCCTGCTGGCTCTGGGTGTGAAATCCTGCTTTTTTCACGCACCCTCACACCCAAAGAATCAGCCAGGTAATACCTCTTCTGAAAATGATGATACTCAACCTGTAGCTGTGACCGCTGCAAGGCGCGGGTCGATCCCTGTCAACCTGATTGAACTGGGTACGGTTGTCCCCATTACAAACGTCACTGTTCAGACACGTGTCGAAGGGTACCTGACTGATGTTCTGTTCACTGAAGGGCAGCACGTACATAAAGGGGACCTTCTGGCAATTATTGATCCGCGCCCTTACCAGGTTCAGCTCGAGCAATATGAAGGACAGCTTGCACGTGATCAGGCCCAGCTTGGCCAGGCTCGCGTTGATAATGCCCGCTACCAGCGCCTGATTAAACAGGACAGTATCGATGCAAAAACAGCACGTGACCAGCAATTTCAGGTTGAACAGCTTGAGGGAACAGTAAAGGCTGACCAGGCTCAGGTTGATAGTGAAAAGCTACAGCTTATTTACTGTCATATTGTTGCACCTGTTGATGGCCGTATTGGTATCCGTGCAGTTGACCGGGGGAATTTTCTGTCTGCCGGGCAATCAGGCGGACTGGCCATTCTGACACAGATGCAACCCATCTCGGTTGTCTTTACACTCCCGCAGGAGCAGCTGCCTGAGGTTGCAACCCAGCTAAGAGAGAAAAGAGAGCTGAAGGTTGCTGCATGGGACAGCTCTAACACACATAAAATTGCCGATGGTATTGTTAGCGCTCTCGATAGTCAGATTGATACCTCAACAGGCACAGTGCGCCTGCGCGCAATTTTTGCCAATGAAAATGAACATTTATTTCCTAACCAGTTTGTGAATGCTCATCTCCTGGTTAAAACCCTCGATAATGTCGTTCTTGTGCCGTCAAATGCTTTACAAACCGGCCCTTCAGGACGTTTTGTCTATATTGTCAATAACAATGACACCGTTGATATTCGAAGAGTTGTTCCCGGCGTTTCAAACGAAACCACAACGGTTATCAGCTCAGGTCTGAGAGGCGGGGAGCGTGTCGTCACTGATGGCACTGACCACCTGCGTATTGGTACGCATGTGACTATTCCGGTCGCTGAGAAAACTGACCTCTCTCCAGGCTCTTCAACACCGTGAACCCTTCAGCTCTCTTCATACGCAAACCGGTTGCCACGACTCTTCTGATGATCGCCATCATGATGGCGGGCATGCTGGGGTATTATTTTCTGCCTGTTTCAGCACTACCGCAGGTTGATTACCCGACTATCACAGTCGAGACCTTCTATCCCGGGGCCGGACCGGAGGTTATGGCCACATCAATCACGGCTCCGCTGGAAACACAGTTCGGGCAGATGTCAGGTGTTGATCAGATCACCTCACGTTCCTCAGGTGGCGCATCCATCATTACGATGCGCTTCAGCCTGTCGATGACAATGGATGTTGCTGAGCAGGAAGTACAGGCCGCAATTAATAACGCCAACTCACTTCTTCCCTCCGACCTGCCTGCGCCCCCGGTTTATGCAAAAGTTAACCCTGCTGATACCCCGGTTATCACTCTGGGCATTACGTCAGCGACAATTCCCTTGCCTGAAGTTGAAGACTATGTGGATACACGTCTGTCTCAAAAAATCAGCCAGATTTCGGGCGTTGGTCTCGTAACTCTGTCAGGAGGCAACCGCAAGGCCATTCGTGTGCGCGTTAATGTGCCAAAACTCACCTCTTATGGTGTGGACATGGATACACTGCGCACCACCATTGGCAACGTCAACGTTAACTCTCCGACCGGCACATTTAACGGTCAGGAACGGGCTGTTACATTACGCGTAGATGGCCAGATTTCCTCAGTGGATATGCTGCTTAACCAGGTTATTGCCTATCAGAACAGCGGACCGGTTCGCGTACGGGATATCGCCAGCGTTGTCATCGGTGCTGAAAATAGCCAGCTGGCAGCCTGGGCCAATCTGACTCCTGCTCTGATTATGAACGTACAGCGTCAGCCCGGAGCAAATGTCATTGATGTTGTCGATAATATTAAAGCAGCCCTCCCTCAGCTCCGTCTGTCATTACCTCCCGGCATTGATATTACACCCCTCACTGACCGTACGACCACAATCAGGGCTTCAGTCGCAGACGTTGAATTTGAGCTGTTTCTGGCGCTGCTCCTCGTAGTAGGCGTCATTTTTATCTTTTTGCGTAATATCCCTGCAACGATTATCCCCAGCCTGTCTGTTCCCCTGTCAATCGTCGGCACATTTGCTGTGATGTACCTGATGGGCTTCTCGCTCGATAATCTTTCTCTCATGGCTCTGACAATCGCAACGGGTTTTGTTGTCGATGATGCCATCGTAATGATCGAAAATATCTCGCGCTATATCGAGCTGGGTGAAGACCGTATGACCGCCGCTATAAGAGGCGCCGGTGAGATCGGTTTTACTATTATATCACTCACAATTTCACTGGTGGCAGTTCTTATTCCGCTGCTGTTTATGGGAGATGTTGTCGGACGGCTTTTTCATGAATTCGCCATGACACTGGCTGTGACCATCATACTCTCAGCCATCGTGTCTCTGACACTTGTCCCCATGATGTGTGCTTATATTCTCAGTGAGCGCATTCATAACCCGCACCTCCCCCAAACGGCCTTTCAGCGCTGGTCTCAGAGTGTTGAAAATGCAACTGAGCGCCTCATTGCTTTCTATGGTCGCGGGCTGGATATCGTTCTTGAACATCGTGGCCTCACATTATGTGTCGCCACAGCTACGGTCGTTCTGACATGCGTGCTGGCAATTATTATTCCCAAGGGTTTTTTCCCTGATCAGGATACCGGTGTTATTCAGGGCGTTTCGGTGGCCTCTCAGAGCATTTCTTTTGAAAGTATGAAACAGCACCAGCAGGAACTGGCACGTATCATCCTTAAAGACCCTGATGTCGCCTCCCTCTCCTCTTTTGTTGGCATTGACGGACAAAACTCTACCCTTAATCAGGGGCGTTTTCTGATCAATCTTAAAGATCGGGAGCAACGCTCCGGCAGTGCAGCAGAAATTGCCAGTCGCCTGTCACAAACTACAGCGAAAGTTGTTGGTATTAAACTGTATATGCAGCCGGTTCAGGATCTGACACTGGATACAACAGTAACTGCCACACAATATCAGTTTCTGCTTGAAAACCCCGATCCAAAGCTGTTCGACACCTGGATCCCGCTTCTGCTGCAACGTCTGCGTAAGGAGCCGGCACTTTCTGAAGTCACGTCAGATCTTCAGGCACAGGGACTGGTTGTTAAGGTTGTGCTCGACCGTACAACGGCCGCGCGTTACTCAATTACTCCCCAGACAATTGATAATATTCTTTATGATTCTTTTGGTCAGCGCCAGATTTCAACCATTTACACACAAGCCAACCAGTACCGTGTAATTATGGAAGCAGACCCTCTGCTTCAAACCAGCCAGAAATCTCTCAACCAGCTTTATCTGCCTGGCATTAGTGGCAATTCTGGTGAGAGCGTATCGGGCCCGACCCGTTCACCAACATCCGGTCTGGTGCCCTTACCTGCGGTAACACAAATTCAGCATAAGACTGCACCCTTACTGATCACACATTTTGGCCAGTTTCCGGCCACGACTATTTCGTTCAACCTGTCGGACGGATACTCGCTGGGGGATGCTACAGCCGCTATCCGCAGAGTAGAAAAAGACATTAAGCTCCCTCCGTCTTTTCAGACATCATTTCAGGGCACAGCAGCAGCTTTTGAAGGCTCCCTGGGAAATGAGCTTTTTCTGATCGGTGCAGCACTTGTGGCGGTCTATATTGTACTTGGCGTACTCTACGAAAGTTTTATCCACCCGGTTACTATTCTTTCTACTCTGCCTTCTGCTGCTATCGGCGCACTTCTGGCTCTCATGATCTCAGGGGCTGGGCTCGATATCATGGGTATTATTGGTATTGTCCTGCTGATAGGCATTGTAAAGAAAAACGCCATCATGATGATTGACTTTGCTTTAGAAGCCAGCCGTGTATACGGCATGGACTCTCTGCAGGCGATCAGACAGGCTGCTCTCCTGCGTTTTCGTCCTATCCTGATGACCACACTTGCCGCAATGCTCGGCGCATTGCCTATGGTACTTGTACACGGTAACGGAGCAGAACTGCGCTATCCACTTGGTCTGTCGATTATCGCCGGTCTGGCTATGTCACAGATACTGACACTGTTTACCACTCCGGTAATTTATCTGGCTCTCGACGGATTGAGTAACCGCTGGAAAACCTGGCGTAACGGCAAAAGCATGCCGGAGCCAGAAGCACCGTGAGCTCAGAAAAACCATTCAGCGTATGCCGCGTTTTTATTGAAAGGCCTGTTGCAACGGTCCTTCTGGCACTGGCTATGGTCCTGACAGGCATTATGGGGTTTGTTCGCCTGCCTGTTGCCGACCTGCCGAATGTTGATTTTCCGGTTATTGTTGTACAGGCCAGTCAGCCTGGCGGGTCTCCCGAAGAAATTGCAAGTTCTGTCGCGGCCCCCCTTGAGCGTCACCTGGGGCAGATCGCCGGACTTTCAGAAATGACCTCCCGATCATCTGAGGGTGAAGTCCGTATTATTCTTCAGTTTGACCTGTCTCGCGACATTAATGGCGCAGCAAGAGACATTCAGGCAGCTTTACAGGCCTCCCACGCCGACCTGCCGACCTCTCTGCGTTCAAACCCGTATTACTATAAAGCCAACCCCAACGCAGCACCTGTGTACGTTCTGGCACTGACCTCTGATATACATACACAGGCACAGATGTATGAATATGCCTCTAATGTTCTGGTGCAGCAGATCTCACAGATTGAGGGAGTAGGACAGGTTGATATTGGCGGCAGCTCTCTGCCGGCCGTGCGTGTTGAGCTTAATCCCAAACCACTTTTTCAGTATGGTATCGGTTTTGAGGATATTCGCGCAGCACTGGCCTCAGCCAATGCGAACACCCCAAAAGGTGTTATAGATAATAATGGCGTGCGCTTTACCCTGCAAACCAACGACCAGGCACGCGATGCCAAAGCTTACCGTGACCTTATTATTGCCTGGCGCAATAACCGCCCGGTCAGACTGGCCGACGTCGCAACCGTAGAAAATAATGTTGAGGACATTCACAACAGCGGTTTTTTTGGTCAGGCTCACTCTGTCATTGCGCTGGTTTTACCTCAGGCTAATGCCAATGTCATTGAGCTTATCGATAAAATACGACAAAAAATCCCACTCATGCGCAGTGCTCTGCCCGGCGGTGTTGATCTGCATATCGGGCTTGACCGCTCTCTGACAATCAGAGCCGCGCTGGCGGACACAGAGTTTACGCTGATTATTTCAGTTATTCTTGTCACGCTTGTTGTTCTGGCGTTCCTTAACTCTCTTCGTATGACGCTTATTCCGGCACTCGTCGTACCTACCTCTATTATCTCAACATTCGCTGTCATGTGGCTGCTGGGCTATTCACTCAACAACATGTCCCTCATGGCGCTTACGGTTTCAACCGGCTTTGTTGTTGATGATGCCATTGTCGTTGTCGAAAATATTGCACGCTACCTTGAAAAGGGCTTCTCCCCCCGGGAGGCATCGCAGAAAGGATGTGATGAGGTCGCTTTTACTGTTGTGTCTATTTCTATCTCTCTCATTGCCGTTTTTATACCGATTATGTTCCTGAGCGGACTTTCAGGCCGTCTGTTTCATGAATTCACAATGACACTGACTGTGTCTATTTTTATCTCCATGATTTTGTCATTAACGCTGACACCAATGATGGCGTCTCAGCTGCTTAAAGCACATGATGAAACCGGAAAAAAACTCAGCCCGCCACTACAAAAATTTATTGATATCATTCTCTGCCCTCTGACCTGGATTGAAAGAGTGTATGCCTCAACACTCGAAATCGCCCTGCAACACAGGCGCATTACACTCTGGTCCCTGCCGGCATCATTTATTTTAATTGCTATTCTTTTAGTCAGTCTGCCGAAAGGGTTTATTCCTACCTCAGATACTGGTCTGGTTATTGGTCATGTTAAGGGAAGCCAGAGCATATCTTTTGCCCAGCTTTCACAAAAACTGCTCTATATTCAGAAAATCATTGGCGAAGATCCGGATGTTGAGGACGTTGCAAGTTTTGTGGGTGGACAACATGACGCCCTCAATGCCGCAACTATGTTTTTACGCCTGAAAGATAAAACATTACGCCCCGACACGGGGGCCCACATGATAACCCGCATAGAAAAAAAGCTTAAAAACCTCGTAGGGGCAGAGCTGTTTCTGGTAGAGCCTGGTACAATTCACTCAAGCGCCAGACAAAGCGACGGATCGTATCAGTATACGCTCCAGGGAGGGGATGCTCAGGAGCTTTACCAGTGGACTAAGAAACTAACGGCTGAACTTCAGCGCCATAAACAGCTTCAGTCCATCTCATCAGACGTCGATGAAGGTGCTCCTGCTATCGGTGTGCACATAGCACGTGATACAGCAGCCCGCTTTAATCTGACCCCGCAAATGATTTCTAATACATTATATGACGCTTTTGGGCAGCGTGCGGTCTCTATTATTTATAACTCTATGAATCAGTACCGTGTGATCATGGAGGCTAATCCGCTCTACTGGTCCTCACCTGAAATGCTTAAACAGGTATGGGTCAGTGTTTCTGGTGGTTCAGCCGGTGGTGGTACAAAATCAAACACTATTCGTGTCAGAAAAGCGAGCGTAACAAGCTCATCTGGTGGCAGTGGTACGACAGAGGCTGATCTCAGCCAGGCCTCCTTTAAAAACCAGATTGCGAACTCTCTGGCCGGTGGCACCGGGGCATCAAATGGTTCTGCTGTTTCTACATCAAAAGAAGCAATGCTTCCTTTAACCTTTGCCTCTCAGATTAATGACACAATTGCTCCCCTGACGGTTAACCATCTGGGACAATCTGTGGCGACAACCATTTCGTTTAATCTGGCAGATCATACTTCACTCAGCCAGGCAATCCATATTATTCGCCGGGCCGAGCTCAGAATGCACATGCCCCACACTATCCGGGGAAGTTTTATCGGCAATGCTGCACAACTTAAAAAATCTGGTGTTACCCAGTCTCTTACTCTGATAGCAGCTCTGGCTGCCGTCTATATAACTCTTGGTATTTTATATGAAAGCTATATTCACCCACTGACTATTCTTTCAACACTTCCTTCTGCCAGCTTAGGTGCCCTTATTGCATTACGATTATTTGGCCAGGAACTTTCTTTAGTCGCGGGGCTGGCAATTATTATCCTGATCGGCATTGTAAAGAAAAATGCTATTATGCTGGTCGACTTTGCTCTCGACACCGAACGCACTGATGGTACGCCAGCTCTGCAGGCTATAAAAATGGCGTGCCTTTTACGTTTTCGTCCTATCTTTATGACGACACTGGCTGCAGCCTGTGGCGCTTTACCGCTCGCCCTTGCACATGGGTATGGTTATGAAATCCGCCGCCCGGTCGGCATCGCCCTTATGGGGGGGTTAATCCTCAGTCAGGCACTTACTCTGTACACAACACCGGTTGTTTACCTCCTTCTTGATAAACTCCGTATGCGACCAAAACCCAAAACTAAACCGCGGCCCGTATCATCATGACAGGCAAGCCAGCTGAGACACACAAGATGAAGCCTCTATTCTCCCACCTGCTTTCTCGCCGTCTATACCTTCTTCTGGGCCCACTGGTCCTTGCGGGCTGTATGGTAGGACCGGACTATAAACGTCCTAAAGCCATTGTCTCAGCTAAATTCAAAGAACTGCAACCCTCTGAAGGGTGGAAATATGCGGCACCTGGTGCGGCTGAAATTCCTAAAGGGGCATGGTGGACAATGTATCACGACCCGGTTCTTAACGAACTGGAGGAACAGGTTGCCATTAATAACCAGAACGTTAAGCAGTATGAAGCACGATATCGTTCTGCCAGGGCTTATATTAACGCTGTTAAAGCACAGCTCTACCCAACCCTGAGTTCATCTGCTGCGTTTAACCGCCAGAGTACAGGGCGTGGAACGTCTGACAGTGTCGCGGCCCTGCCATCAAATACAACCAAGAACAACTATAGCCTTGGTCCTTCTGCCTCATGGGACCTTGATTTGTGGGGAAGAATTCGTCGTCAGATCGAAGGACAGGTTTCAGAAACCCAGGCCTCAGCAGCTGACCTTGCAAATGCCAAACTCTCATACCAGGCTCAGCTTGCCAGCGCTTATTTTAATATGCGTTATCAGGACAGTCTCTTTGACCTTCTTGACCGCAATACAAAGTTTTATCAGCGCTCATACGAGATCACTCACAACCAGTATGAAGCCGGCACGGCTGACCCTACAACATTGTTTCAGTCAAAAACACAGCTGGAACAAACACGTGCTCAAACCACGGCCACAAAAATTGCCCGTGCGCAATATGAACACGCGATTGCTGTCTTTATAGGGAAAGCCCCTGCCGACTTATCCATTCCTCACGGTGCACTGACACGTGAGGTGCCGGCAATACCGGTTTACATGCCATCTCAGCTCCTTGAGCGTCGTCCGGATATTGCTGCAGCTGAGCGCCGTATGGAGGAATATAATGCGCAGATCGGTGCGGCTGAAGCAGCTTTTTACCCACAGGTTACATTAAGTGCGTCTTACAGCTATGCAGGCGATCCTATTGGTTCGCTCATTCAGGTAGCCAACCGCGCATGGTCTCTCGGTGCATCTGCCTCTGAAACACTTTTTGCCGGCGGAAGTCGTACGGCTGACGTACGTCAGGCCGAAGCCAACTATGATTACTATGTTGCAAATTATCGTCAGACCGTTCTGACAGCCTTACAAAATGTAGAAGATCAGCTTTCTAACCTGCGCCTTCTCGCCCAGCAGGCCGATCAGCAGCAGATGGCAGTTGAAGCCGCTAACCGTGCCGTACAGGTCTCTCTTAACCAGTATATGGCGGGTACACAAATCTACACCAGCGTCGTAACTGCTGAAGCAACTGCACTTTCAAATGACCAGACTGCCCTGCAAATTCAGCAGGGACGCATTATTGACAGCGTATCTCTGATCGAAAATCTGGGAGGAGGATGGGACGCTTCAGAAATTCCCGACAAAGATTCAATGCAACGGGATATCCCTCTTCTGCCCAGCTTTATTCAGAAAGACAAAAATTATCTGCCTAACGATAAAGAACAACAAAAAGCGGCAGTGAAGAAGCAGAAATAAAAAAGTCTCTGTCTTTTTTTAAGACAGAGACTTCTTATGAAAAGAAAGGAGGGTTATTTCACCATAGCCCGACCAAAAAGCAAAGCAGCGACAAGAAACACCACAAACAAGATAATGGCTATAAAGAACAGTATTTTAGCGACACCTGCTGTCGCAGCCGAAATACCGGTAAAACCAAACAAACCCGCGATAAGAGAGACTATAAAAAAGAAAAGTGCCAGCCTGAGCATATCTTGTGATCCCAACAAAAGAGAAAAGTAAAAAAGAGAACTAAAGAAAACAGATCAGCGCCGACGTAAGAGACGCCCTGTAAAAAATACAATAAATGCAGCTGCCGCCAGACTCACAAAGGGTCTGTCAACGACAACATCTCTCACTGCGTCAGCAAAAGGAAATTTATCAGATGCTTCATTACCGCCTCCGGCCTGGCTGAACAAACCCTCAGCACCATCCTGAAGGCGGCCCACCCCTTCTTCAAGTTTAAACTGTGCCGTTTCACTTTTTACAGTCATTTTACAGATCCTCTTATCTAGCTGTGTTAACTGATACACCGGCAATCATAGAACGCAACTGCAACACGGCCTGTTTGAAAGGAACAGACTCTGCTTCCTTCATTTCTGCCGTAACATTGAGACAACCAGCAATTTTTGCCGGAGCTCCGGCCAGAACAACAATACGCGTAGCAAGCTTTAAGGCTTCTTCTATATCATGGGTAACAAACAAAATTGTTTTATGTGTCTGCTCCCAGATTTTCAGAAGCTCATCCTGCAAAGTATGGCGTGTAATCGGATCAAGAGCACCAAAAGGTTCATCCATTAACAAAAGATCCGGGTCAACGGTCAAAGCCCGCGCAACCCCGACACGTTGACGCTGGCCACCTGAAAGCTTACGTGGCCAGCGATCAGCCTCAGCAGTCAGACCAACCAGACGCAAAGCACTCTCAATACGATCCTGCTTTTCCTGCCTGGTCAGAGCAAGCCCCTCCAGGCCAAAAGCCACATTTGCAGCGACACTACGCCAGGGGATAAGACGGGCATCCTGAAAAACCAGAGCATTCTTACGCCGCCTGGGATCGGGTGCGGCAGAGACCTCATGAACAGCTCCCTCCAGAGGGACCGTAAGCCCCATGACAACCCGTAATAATGTTGACTTACCAACACCTGAGGGGCCAAGCAGCGCAACAAACTCACCTCTTCTGAGAGAAAGTGTTACGTTACGCAGAATAAAATGAGCCCCCTGATCGTAGGACAAACCTATATTGTCGAGGGAAGCAACCAGATCATCATTCATACCTGCCACCGAAGCACGTATCTTCTTACAAAACCAAACAGAAAATCTGTTAAGGCATAAAGCAAAGCCATTGTCAGCATATAAACAACAACAACATCGGTAGCGAGCAAACTCGAAGCCTGCATCATACGCGCACCAATACCCGGCACACCAAACAGCTCGGCCGCTACTACTGACATCCACCCCTGCCCGAGGCCTGTACGCAAGCCAGCCATGATACCAGGTGCTGAAGCGGGTAACGTAATCTTAAATAAACCTGCCAGAAAGCGACCATGGCCAAATGCGGCAGCAAGCTCGTAAAGTTCAGGATCAACGCTCTTGACGGCACCATATGCCGCATAAAAATTGATCCAGAACACTGAAATAGCGATAACAAATGTTGCGCCAGCCGTATTAAGGCCAAACCATAAAATAGCAAATGGCACCCATGCCAGGCCAGGCACCGGGCGCAACAGACGGATGACCCCTTCAAGAAGACCATCAAGCAGCTCAAGCATACCGCACAAGATGCCAAGGAAAGCCCCAAAGACTGAACCGATCAGAAGACCAAGAACATAATGCGTTAAACTATCGCAAATCGCCTGCTGCCAGAACCCGCTGCGCACCTCATCAAGCCATGCGGGCCAGAGTGTGCCCGGAGCAGGCACCATGCCGGAAGGTAAGACGCCACTTGTAACGGCGAACTGCCAGCCAGAAAAGAAAACAATAAGCCCGACTGCTGAAAGTAAAATATGCCGTCTGTGCGAAACTTTTCTGATCACTTTTGAATCTGCCGCCACATATCGAGGTCAAAGAGCGCATCAACAGGCTCAGTCTTACGAAGCAGCCCCTGCTCTGCTTCAAAGTTCTGAAGCTCTGCCACACCTTTAACAATGCGTTGCGGATCACTGATAAAGTGCGATGAGGCATGAGTGAGAGCCTGTGTCATAATGCTCTCGCTCAGAAGCCCCCCACCCAGTACTTTCGTCACAAAAGGTGCGGCCTCCTCAGGATGCTCAGATAAAAATGTTGTTGCGCGCACAAAAAGCTGACCAAGCTTCAGTGCCCAGTCACGATGTGCCGGGTCTTCAGGTGCAACCACGGCCAGCACTGAACCTGGCTGATCTGGCATCAGATCATGGCCGGTGGCTAAAATTTTACTCTCAGGCAACCGATTACGAATAACGGTCAAAGCTGGCTCACGCAAAATAGCCGCATCAACTGCCCCTGCCAGAAAAGCCTGCTGTGCCGCATCAATATCGACACCGACAACAGAAACACTGTTTGTAAGAGGCGGTGATATCTTTACCTGCTGAAGCAGCCAGTACCGCAAAACGGTATCAGGTACAGACCCGGGAGGCTGAGCTGCGATACGCACATTTCGAGACTGTTGCTTTTTAAATGTTTCAAAAAGCGTTTTTACATCAGCAGATGCTGGTGTTTTTTCTTCATTTTGCGTCAGTAATGCAGCCAGAGAGCCCCGTGAAATAACTTCAAGCTCTTCGACTGAGGCCGCTGTAATTACCTTAACATCCACACCATGAGCGCGCGCCTGAAGCAAAGGCAGGACACCGGCCACATAGGCATCTATCCGACCAGAGACCAAAGCCTGTAAAGCCTGTGGGCCAGAAGTGAAACGTACAGGCTGCAGGGTCAGACCGGCATCATGTGCCCATCCCTTGCCATCAATTACGAAAAGGGCGGAAGAGCCTATAACAGGTATATAGCCTATACGGATTGGTTCTGCTGCACGGGCAGAAAACGCGAAAATCTGCACGGTAAAAACACATAGCAGTATCGCTTTTAAAGAAAATCGCTTCATTTTTTCACGACCATTCATTGTGTGTTGCAGAGACATTACACAAATTTGTCTGTGATAAAACGATTATACTAAAATTTTATAAAAATAATAACTCATGAAACATGAAAAATGCCCATAGCAGAACATTATTAACACGCTGAGCTTCTGTATTAAATATTACAGGAAATCTGCATTAAAAACGCATATATTTTTTATTAATAGTCAAAAGGGGATAAAAAGTATTTTTAGTAATCACCAGATTACGGAAAACACGATAAAACGGCAGGGTCTCACCAGAGACTGAAAGCCTCTGGTGATGAAAACCTTAAATCAGGCTGCGATGTCCTGATCTTCTGTTACTTCAGGGCGAGGACCGCTGTCCTGGCCTTTTGCGCTGACATCACGATCAACCAGCTCAATAACAGCCATATCTGCTGCGTCACCATAGCGTACGCCAGCACGCATAACGCGGGAATACCCACCTGTGCGGCCTTTATAGCGATCAGCAATTGTAGAAAACAGTTTTTTCACGATTGCATCGTCACGCAGCATAGCGAATGCCTGACGACGAGCATGAAGATCACCACGTTTACCAAGCGTGATCAGTTTTTCTACAACCGGGCGAAGTTCTTTCGCTTTTGGCAGTGTTGTAGAAATCTGCTCATGTTTGATCAGTGCGACAGCCATGTTGCGAAACATAGCTGCACGGTGAGTTGAGGTTACGCCGAGTTTACGGCCGGCAATACGATGACGCATAGTTTATTCCTAGTCGTAAGAAGACGGCTTAAAACGACTCATCAAGCCGTTTAGCCATATCTTCAATATTTTCCGGTGGCCAGGCCGGCACATTCATACCCAGAGAAAGCCCCATAGACGTCAGAACTTCCTTGATTTCATTCAATGATTTGCGGCCAAAGTTAGGCGTGCGCAGCATTTCCTGTTCGCTCTTCTGAACGAGATCACCGATATAGATGATGTTATCGTTCTTAAGGCAGTTTGCACTACGAACAGAAAGCTCAAGCTCATCAACCTTACGCAGCAGATTCCGGTTAAAGGGAAGATCATCCTGCGGCTCTTCAGGCTGTACGCGGCGTGGCTCATCAAAATTGATAAACAGCTGCAGCTGATCCTGAAGAATACGAGCTGCCAGAGCAACTGAATCTTCCGGAGAGATCGCTCCGTTAGTTTCAACTGTCAGAAGCAGCTTATCAAAGTCTGTTACCTGACCAACGCGGGTTGGCTCAACCTTGTAAGACACACGCTTAACAGGAGAGTAAATCGCATCAACAGGAATCAGACCAATCGGTGCATCTTCCGGACGGTTAGCCGCAGCAGGAACGTAGCCTTTGCCCATTCCGACCAGGAACTGCATGCCCAGTTTAACACCTTCATCAAGCGTACAGATAACCAGGTCAGGGTTCATGATTTCAATATCATGACCTGTCTGGATCTGGCTTGCACGTACTTCGCCAGGGCCAGTAGCCGTCAGCACCATACGTTTTGGGCCCTCGCCATGCATACGCAGAGCGAGCTGCTTAATGTTCAGAACGATGTCTGTAACATCTTCACGAACACCTGCGACTGAAGAGAACTCATGCAACACGCCATCAATCTGAATGCCGGTCACGGCGGCGCCCTGAAGAGAGGACAGCAGAACACGACGCAGTGCATTGCCCAGTGTCATACCAAAACCGCGTTCAAGCGGCTCAGCAACAACTGTTGCAATACGTGCTGGTTCAACTCCAGGTTCAACCTCAAGTTTTTCAGGCTTGATCAGAGATTGCCAGTTTTTCTGAAGGACCAAGGTACCGGCCTTTCAATAGGAGGAACAACTGCTAAACAGAAGTTTCTCTAGCTTACACACAAACCGAAAAAATGGTGGCTGAACAGGCAGCCACCGATTTTTCAACTCTCAGACGCGACGACGCTTACGCGGACGGCACCCGTTATGGGGAACCGGTGTCATGTCACGAATAGAGGTAATGGAGAACCCGACAGCCTGAAGCGCGCGCAGTGCACTTTCACGACCTGACCCAGGACCGGAAACTTCGATTTCCAGCGTTTCCATACCGTGTTCACGGGCCTTACGACCTGCATCCTCAGCAGCAACCTGTGCAGCATAAGGTGTAGATTTACGTGAGCCTTTGAAGCCCTGAGCACCGGCTGAAGACCAGGAAATAGCATTTCCCTGAGAGTCAGAAATGGTGATCATTGTGTTGTTAAACGTGGACAGAACATGTGCCACGCCAGAAATAATGTTCTTGCGCTCTTTTTTACGAATGCGCTGCACTGCGGCTTTCGCCATATTTTTTTACCTCAGTCCCTGCCCAGAAGCCCTCTAAAGCCATCCGGAGTTTTTCAACAAATCGGATTAGCGTGTAACTTTTTTCTTACCTGCAATCGCAACAGCTTTACCCTTACGGGTACGAGCGTTGGTATGCGTACGCTGACCACGAACCGGCAGACCGCGACGATGACGCAGACCGCGGTAGCAGCCCAGATCCATCAGACGCTTGATGTTCATAGCGACTTCACGACGAAGATCACCTTCAACGCGATACTGGGTATCAATCAGTTCACGCAGCTTTGTGATTTCGTCATCACTCAGCTCATTAACGCGTTTTGCATCAGCAACACCAGCAGCAGAGCAGATCTGCTGAGCTTTAGTTGCACCAATCCCGTATATGTACTGAAGCCCGATAACAACACGTTTGTTGCTAGGGACATTCACGCCGGCAATACGTGCCACGCCTTATACTCCTGTAAAAATCTGCCCTCACAGACAGATTCCCATGCGCTTTCACCAGGAAAGCAGATTTCACTTAGTGGCCGCGAAATATACCGGCCACCACAATAAGTCAACGAAAGCTGATCACTTTTTCGTGATAAGCTTCTATTTAGTCACAAACTGTTCAATTTGTGCCGCAACTTCCGCTGCAGGCGCCATGCCGTTAACGGTCCGCAAACGCCCGCTCTCCCGGTAAAAAGGCAGAATCGGTGCTGTCAGATTACGGTATTCCTGAACACGTTTTACGACAGTTTCCCGCGTGTCGTCAGAACGTCTTTTAAAGTCATGACTTCCACATACATCACATGTGCCTTCCTTTGCAGGAGGGCTGGAAACTTCGTTATAAGTAGTACCACAATTAACGCAAGTGTAACGCCCGGCTATACGATCAGCCAGTGTATTTTCGTCAACGTCGAGAAACAGAACGACATCTATCGTCTTGTTGTCAGCTGCCAGCATAGCATCAAGTGCTTCTGCCTGCCCGGCAGTACGGGGAAATCCATCAAGGATAAACCCATGACGACAATCAGGCTGCTCAATTCTGCTTTGCAGCATTGAAATGATCAGAGCATCGGGAACAAGTTTACCGGCTTCCATAAGAGCCTTAGCCTGTTTTCCGGTCTCTGAATTTTTTGCAACTTCTGCACGCAGCATATCACCGGTAGAAATCTGCACCAGCCCATGACGTTCTTCAAGACGTTTAGCCTGAGTGCCTTTCCCTGCTCCGGGAGGGCCAAGAAAGATAATATTCATCGACGAGAGATCCTTTGTTTTCTTCCGCCGCGAGAACGTTTCATAAGTCCCTGATACTGGTGTGCCACCAGATGAGACTGAACCTGAGTTACAGTATCAATTGTCACAGAAACAATAATGATCAGACTTGTTCCACCAAAGTAGAAAGGCACATTGTAACGACTAATCAGAATTTGCGGCAATAAACAGACAAGCACCATATAGGCGGCGCCGATAGTCGTCAGTCGAGTCAAAATTTTGTCAAAATATGTAGCTGTTGCGGCCCCGGGACGAATACCCGGAATAAACCCTCCCTGTTTACGCAGATTATCAGCCGTTTCCGGCGGATTAAACGTAACTGCGGCATAAAAATAGGAGAAAAACACAATCATCGCTGCATAAATGAATAAATAAAGAGGCTGACCCTGCCCCAGTGCATCTCCAAGAAATGAGAGCCAGTGCGGCATATTTTTACCGTTCATAAAACCAGAAACGGTGGCCGGCACCAGAAGAACTGAAGAAGCAAAAATAGGAGGGATAACCCCTGCCGTATTGACCTTTAGTGGCATATGCGTGGAGTCACCACCAAACATCCTCTGCCCCATCTGGCGCTTAGGATACTGAATAACAACCCGGCGCTGTGCCTGTTCCATAAAGACAATGAAGGTAATTGTCGCTGCTGCAAGCAGTAAGAAAAGCGGGACGAATACAGGAGAACGTGCTCCGGTATAACCCAGCTGAAACAGAGACATCATTGCCTGTGGAAGGTTAGCTACGATACCAGCAAAAATAATGAGGGATATCCCGTTACCAACACCACGTGACGTAATCTGCTCCCCAAGCCACATCAGGAACATTGTGCCGCCGACAAGCGTAATGACACAGGAAACCAGAAAGAAAACGCCAGGATGCACAACCGCAGCTGCACCAGTCGCTGTTCGCATTGTCTCCAGCCCGATGGCAATGCCATAAGCCTGAAAAACAGCAATTAACACTGTCAGATAACGAGTATACTCATTAAGCTTTTTACGACCCTGCTCACCCTCTTTCTTCAAAGCTTCAAGAGAAGGTAAAGCCGTCGACATCAGCTGAACAATAATAGAAGCTGATATGTAGGGCATGATGTTCAGAGCAAAAACGGTCATACGACCAAGAGCGCCACCTGAGAACATGTTAAACATGCCCAGAATGCCACCCTGATTCTGAGCAAGAAGCTGCCCCATCACCGTCGCATCAACACCAGGAACAGGAATATAGGTTCCCAGGCGATAAATAATCAGCGCACCAAGCGTAAACCAGATCCGTTTTTTGAGTTCTGTAGCTTTTGCAAAGGAGCCCACATTAAAGTTGGCAGCCAGTTGTTCGGCCGCGGAAGCCATGCATCCGTCCTTTCACACAAACAGCGCCACCACAATTTAATGCGGGACGCTGGTATGATAATCGTCTGAAAAGTTTAAGTCAGAAAACTTTCTGAGAAACAGACCGAAAGGAGAAGAGAGAAATACCCCCTTCCCCTTTCTTATGTGTCAGGAAGCGCTAACTTCAGGTGCCTTAGCAGCAAGAACTTTAACAGAGCCACCGGCTTTTTCAATTGCTGCAATAGCAGCAACAGAAGCACCAGAAACTTCGAAAGTTACTGCGCGTGTCAGTTCACCTTCACTCAGAATACGCACACCAGCATATTTACCTGTACCAACAAGACCTGCATTTTTCAGCAGCTCTTCTGTCACAGTTGCACCAGCTTCAATTTTACCGTCTACAATAGCTTTTTCTACTGCACCGAGGTTAACCGGTGCGTAAACTTTGCGGAAGATGTTCTTAAAGCCGCGCTTAGGCAAACGACGATACAGCGGAAGCTGACCACCCTCAAAGCCGTTCAGAGACACGCCTTCACGTGCTTTCTGACCTTTTACGCCTCGGCCTGAAGTTTTGCCTTTGCCAGAGCCGATACCACGCCCCAGGCGTTTTTTGCGGTAACGAGAACCCTCATTATCGCGAAGCTCATTCAAGTTCATATCAATCCTCCACCTTCACAAGGTGCGCCACTTTACGGACCATACCACGTGTTGAAGGAGTATCTTCCAGAACCCGTTCACGACCGATTTTATTCAGACCGAGACCGACCAGAGTTGCCTGCTGGCCAGGTTTACGACCGTTACCAGATGCGATCTGGATAACTTTGAAAGTTTTCGTATCAGACATCTGCAGTTTCTCCTGCCGGTGCATTCTGATCACGCTTGCCGAAAATTTCAGCAACCTTCTTACCACGACGGTTAGCAATAGAGCGTGGGCTTGCACAACGGGTCAGAGCGTCAAACGTCGCTTTAACCATGTTATGCGGGTTACGAGTGCCGAGAGATTTAGCGACAACGTCGTTAATTCCCAGGCTTTCGAACACTGCACGCATTGGACCACCAGCAATGATACCTGTACCGGCTTCAGCCGAACGCAGGATAACTTTACCAGCACCAAAGTGACCAGAAACGTCATGATGCAGTGTGCGACCTTCTTTCATCGGCACACGAATCATTGCACGTTTTGCACGCTCAGTTGCTTTACGGATAGCTTCAGGCACTTCACGTGCCTTACCTGCACCGTAACCGACGCGACCTTTCTGATCACCAACAACAACCAGCGCAGCAAAAGCAAAGCGACGACCGCCCTTAACAACTTTTGCAACGCGGTTGATCGTGACCAGCTTGTCGATCAGTTCATCGCCTTCACGTTCGCGATCACGGCCGCCA
Organism: Acetobacter sp. DmW_043; assembly: GCF_002153485.1. NCBI lineage: Bacteria > Pseudomonadati > Pseudomonadota > Alphaproteobacteria > Acetobacterales > Acetobacteraceae > Acetobacter > Acetobacter sp. DmW_043. The sequence continues at coordinate 83,425 of NZ_JOMN01000015.1, forward strand.
CGACCGCCTTCTCTTGGTTCACGAGCCATTACGTGATCCTTTCCTCAGAAGGAGAGACCACCCTCGCGGGCAGCCTCCGCCAGGGCTTTCACGCGCCCATGATAAAAATATTCTCCACGGTCAAATACAACCTGAGAAACGCCTGCTGCGACTGCACGCTGAGCAACGAGTTTGCCAACAACGTTAGCACTCTCTTTAGTTGCCCCTGTTTTCAGGGTCTCACGCAGCTCTTTATCAAGACTGGAAGCAGAGGCGAGTGTACGCCCCTGCACATCGTCGATAACCTGCGCATAAATGTTTTTTCCAGAACGGAAAACCGACAAGCGCGGGCGACCACCAGCCTTGTGACGGAGCTGGTAACGGAGACGGGCGCGCCGCCGGTTCCGCAGTTCCTGCTGAGTGCTCATTATTTCTTCTTGCCTTCCTTACGACGAATGGTTTCCGTTTCGTACCGTACACCTTTACCTTTATAAGGCTCTGGTTTGCGGTAGCTGCGAATATCAAGAGCAACCTGCCCTACACGCTGTTTGTCGATACCTTCAACGACAATCGCGGTCGGACGTGGTGTGGAAATCTTGATACCCTGCGGGATCGGATAAACCACATCATGAGAAAAACCGAGATTCATCACAAGGTTGGATCCCTGAACAGCAGCACGGTAACCCGTTCCGCTGATTTCAAGAGTTTTTGAAAACCCTTCAGAAACACCTTTAATGAGACTTGCGATCAGCGCACGGGTTGTACCCCACATCATACGCGCCTGAGCAGCGGTTCCCACCGGAGAGACTGCGATCTGGTCGCCTTCAATTTTCGCTTCAATGTGAGAAGAAAGCGGCAGCGTAAGTTCGCCGAGCTTTCCTTTCGCTTTGAAAACACCGTCAGCAATAGAAACGGTGACCCCGCCAGGAACAGTGACAGGATATTTGCCTACACGTGACATGTATCCCTCCTCAGAATACGCGGCAGAGAACTTCGCCGCCAACATTGGCAGCGCGAGCCTCTACGTCAGAAAGAACACCACGTGGAGTAGACAAAATCGAAACACCAAGACCTGCACGAACACGTGGCAGCTCTTTAATTTTCGAATAAACGCGACGTCCAGGACGGGAAACACGGTTAATTTCTTTAATAACCGGTTCGCCTTCGGAGTATTTCAGCTCAATATGAAGCTGAGCAACACCTTTACGGACTTCTTCACGTTTGTAGCCACGGATGTAGCCTTCGCGCTGAAGTGCTTCAAGCACGTTCAGGCGCAGATTAGAAGCCGGAGACACACAGGAGGCATGACGCGCACGCTGTGCGTTACGGATGCGGGTGAGCATATCACCCAACGGATCAGAAAGTGACATTACGCGCCCTTACCAGCTTGCTTTAACCAGACCTGGGATCTGACCACTTGAAGCCAGATCACGCAGTGCGATACGGCACAGCTCGAATTTACGATAGTTACCGCGTGAACGACCTGTCAGCTTGCAACGCAGACGGACACGAACCCGTGAACCGTTGCGAGGCAGCTCAGCAAGCTTGAGAGACGCATCAAAACGATCTTCTACAGGAAGAGTGCGGTCCATAATGATATTTTTCAGCGCCGCACGCTTATCCTTGTCACGTGCAGCCAGACGAGTACGTCTGGCATTCCGCGTGATGGCAGAAGTTTTAGCCATATAATTCTATCCTCCGGAACCCTTCGAAAACCTTCGACGGTTTTCCAAGACAACAACACCTGAAACCAGGTAAAGAATTTCCCTTAAGCAACAAAGGGAAGATCAAATGCTTTAAGAAGCGCTTTGGCTTCAGCATCTGTCTTAGCACTCGTCACAAACACAACGTCCATACCACGGATGTCTTCGATTTTATCATAATCGATTTCCGGGAAAACGATCTGCTCTTTCAGGCCCAGCGCAAAATTACCGCGACCGTCAAAACCCTTATTAGCAGGCAGACCACGGAAGTCACGGATGCGAGGCATAGCAATGGTTACCAGACGGTCGAGGAACTCATACATCTGAACGCGACGCAGAGTAACTTTACAACCAATCGGCAGACCTTCACGAATCTTGAAGCCCGCAATAGCTTTTTTAGCCACTGTCTTAACTGGCTTCTGGCCAGCAATCAGTGTCATTTCAGCAACTGCAGCGTCAAGTTTTTTCTGATCGCCAGCAGCCTCACCTACGCCCATATTCAGGACGATTTTTTCAAGGCGAGGTACCTGCATGATGTTTTTGTAACCAAACTGCTCACGAAGCTTGGCACGCAGTTCATTCTGATAACGTTCCTGAAAACGGGGAACGGAACGAACACCTGTAGATCCAGTCATTCTTACCCCCTCAGCCTTCGATCACTTCGCCAGTTGCCTTAGCAACACGCGCTTTCTGGCCATTTTCCAGAACACGGAAACCAACGCGGGTTGGTTTTTTCGATGCAGGATCAATCAGCTTGAGGTTGGAAAGGTGAATCGGAGCTTCACGAGCAATGATACCGCCTTCTTCACCCATACGTGTTGCACGACGGTGACGCTTTGCAATCGCTACGCCACGAACAACAGCGCGGTTTTCAGCCGGACGAACAGAGAGAACTTCGCCCTGCACGCCTTTTGAAGAACCCGTGATAACAACGACTGTATCGCCTTTTTTAATACGCGCAGCCATTACAGCACCTCCGGTGCCAGAGAGATAATTTTCATGAACTTACGCGCACGCAGTTCACGAACAACCGGGCCAAAAATACGTGTGCCAATCGGTTCCTGCTGTTTGTTAATCAGAACAGCAGCGTTCTTATCAAAACGGATCGCACTGCCGTCGGCGCGGCGAACCGGATATGATGTACGAACGATAACAGCTTGGTGGACGTCGCCCTTTTTTACCTTCCCACGGGGAATGGCTTCCTTAACGGAAACGACGATCACGTCGCCGACCGAGGCAGACTTCCGCTTGGAACCGCCCAGCACCTTAATGCACTGCACCTGACGGGCACCGGAATTATCTGCCACATCAAGGTTGGTCTCGGGATGGATCATTTTCTAGATACCCTTACCTTACACCGACACGCCGACGACAGATGCGTCAACAACTTCGCCGTTACGAGAAACGACAGCCCATGTCTTACGACGGGAGATCGGTGTACACTCGATGATACGGACGGTATCACCGATTTTACAGATATTTTCTTCATCATGCGCCGCATATTTTTTAGAACGACGAATGAATTTCTTATACAGCGGATGCATAACCCGACGATCGACAAGAACCGTTACGGTCTTGTCCATCTTGTCACTGGTTACACGTCCGGTAAGGACGCGCCTTGGCATCGTCCAACTCCCTTCAGGAAATGGCAGCAGATGTTTTTGCACCTGCTGCGGACTTCTCATTCTGCGACACGATCGTTTTGATGCGCGCAATCTCACGACGAACGACACGAATGCGGCTCTGGCCTTCGTTTTGTCCGGTAGCCTGCTGGAAACGCAGATTAAGCTGCTCACGCTTCAGATCAAGAAGAAGCGCATTCAGTTCGTCTGATGTTTTGGCACGCAGGTCAGCTGGCTTTGTTGCCTTTGCCATCTCACGCATCTCCGATTCGGGTCACAAACTTCGTTTTGATCGGCAGCTTCGCTGCACCGAGAGCGAGCGCTTCACGTGCAACTTCTGGCGGTACACCTTCGATTTCGAAGATAATACGACCTGGCTTTACACGGGCAACCCAGTACTCGGGGGATCCTTTACCAGATCCCATACGCACTTCTGCTGGCTTTGTCGAGACCGGAAGGTCAGGAAAAATACGAATCCATACGCGACCGGCACGTTTCATAGCACGAGTAATGGCACGACGTGATGCTTCGATCTGACGTGCAGTAATACGTTCGGGCTGAAGAGCCTTCAGGCCGAATGTTCCAAAATTGAGCGTAGTCCCGCTTTTGGCAAGGCCGTGAATACGACCTTTATGTGCCTTACGGAATTTTGTACGCTTTGGAGAAAGCATTATATTCTATCCTTCGCCTCAGCGCTGAGGGGCCTGTTCGGCCGCCCGGCGATCCAGAGCCATCGGGTCATGCGCAAGGATCTCGCCTTTGAAGATCCAGACCTTCACACCACAGGTACCGTATGTGGTATGAGCTGTTGCTGTCCCGTAATCGATATCAGCACGCAGAGTGTGCAATGGCACGCGGCCTTCACGATACCACTCGATACGTGCAATTTCTGCGCCGCCCAGACGACCGGAGCAGTTAATACGAATACCCTGTGCGCCAAGACGCATAGCTGACTGAACAGCACGCTTCATAGCACGACGGAAAGCAACACGACGTTCCAGCTGCTGAGCAATGTTGTCAGCTACCAGAGTTGCATCGATTTCAGGTTTACGGATCTCAACGATATTCAGCGCTACTTCTGTACCCGCCATGCGGGTCAGCTCTTTGCGCAGAGCGTCAATATCCTGACCTTTTTTACCAATAACAACACCTGGACGTGCTGCGTAAATCGTAACGCGAGGCTTTTTAGCAGGACGTTCGATAACAACACGAGCAACACCAGCACCTGCAAGCTTACGACGAAGGAAAGCACGCAGTTTCAGGTCTTCATGCAGCAGACGAGAATAGTCTGCGTCAGCGTACCAACGGCTATCCCATGTGCGATTAATGCCGAGCCGGAGCCCGATTGGATTGACTTTATGTCCCATACGTCAGGCCGCCTTCTGTTCGCTAGCAGCTGCCTCAGGTTCCGCAGCCCGTTCAGCAACAACAATCTTCAGATGGCTGAAGAATTTTTCCACACGAGCGGAACGACCACGACCACGCGCGTGAAAACGCCGCATAACCGTAGCTTTTCCAACTTCCACAATCTTAACTACCAGCTGATCAACATCAAGCTGATGGTTATTTTCTGCGTTTGCGATTGCGCTTTCCAGAGTCTGTTTCACCTGCTGAGCGATACGACGTTTAGAAAACGTCAGTGTCGCAACAGCCTGTGATGCTGGCTTATTACGAATAAGGGCAGCAACAAGATTCAGTTTACGGGGACTAACCCGGATATTACGCGTAATTGCTTGCGCTTCTGTTTCCGCGAGCATGCGCGGGTGATTAGGCTTGCTCATTTTAGCCCCGCTTTGACTTCTTGTCGGCCCCATGACCATGGAACGTACGGGTTGGTGAGAACTCACCAAACTTATGTCCCACCATGTTTTCCGTTACCTGCACAGGCAGGAACTTCTGACCATTATAAACACCGAACGTCAGCCCAACGAACTGCGGAAGAATTGTTGAACGACGTGACCAGATTTTGATCACTTCGTTACGGCCTGAAGCGCGAGACGCTTCAGCCTTATTCAGCAGATACCCGTCGACGAACGGGCCTTTCCAGACGGAACGTGCCATCTTCTATTGCCCCTTACTTGCCGGTCTTGCGACGACGGATAATCAGACTGTCCGTACGCTTATTGACCCGAGTTTTATAACCTTTGGTAGGTTTGCCCCATGGTGTAACCGGATGACGACCACCAGATGTACGGCCTTCACCACCACCATGCGGGTGATCAACCGGGTTCATCACAACGCCACGGTTATGTGGGCGACGACCCAGCCAGCGTGCACGGCCGGCTTTACCAAGGTGCTGGTTCATGTTGTCAGGGTTAGACACGGCACCAACTGTTGCCATGCATTCACCACGAACAACACGCAGTTCACCAGACTGCAGTTTGATCTGTGCATAACCGGCATCTTTACCAACCAGCTGCGCATAGGTTCCGGCTGAACGAGCCAGCTTGCCACCGGCAGCCTGCTTCAGTTCAATATTGTGTACGATCGTACCAACCGGAATAGATGCCAGCGGCATAGCATTGCCTGGTTTGATATCAACGCGATGACCAGCGATAACATTATCGCCAACCTTCAGACGCTGCGGAGCCAGAATATAATTCAGCTCACCATCTTCGTACTTAATCAGCGCAATAAATGCTGTACGGTTCGGATCATATTCCAGACGCTCAACTACACCCTGAACGTCGAATTTACGACGCTTAAAGTCGATGTAGCGATAAGACTGTTTATGACCACCACCACGAAAACGAGAGGTTGTACGACCGTTATTGTTACGGCCACCCGTTTTGTTTTTACCTTCGGTCAGCTGCTTAACCGGCTTGCCTTTCCAGAGGTCGGCGCGGTCAATCAGAACCGTGCCACGAAGGCTCGGTGTAACGGGATTAAAGTGCTTCAATGCCATCTGTTTCTACCTCACGTCACGTCAGGCTGGTGGTCAGATCGATAGACTGACCTTCTGCGAGCTGAACGAACGCTTTCTTAATATCGGAACGCTGTCCCAGACGACCTTTAAAGCGTTTAGCCTTACCCTTCTGAACAAGAGTGTTCACGTCAACGACTTTAACACCAAAAAGCGTCTCTACAGCCACCTTGATTTCAGGCTTCGTGGCTGTCATTGCAACCTTGAAAACAACCTGATTTTTCTCTGAAAGAGCTGTCGCTTTCTCTGTGATATGCGGCGTACGAATGATGTCGTACAGCGCTTCACGTGAAAGACGCTCAGCCTTCTTACGAATTGCTAGAACGTTGGTCATACCAGACGCTCCTTCAGGCCTTCAAGGCCAGCTTGTGTAATTGCCAGAACTTCATGATTCAGGATATCATAAACGTTGGCACCAATCGTTGGCAGAACATCAATCTTGGGCAGATTGCGGGCTGCACGAACAAAACCTTCATCAACTGCTGCATCAACAATGAGAGCAGATTTCAGACCGAGGTTTTTCAGCTTAACAGCCAGTTCGCTTGTGCGAGTCACGCCAGAAGCAGACTGCAGAACAACAAGCTTACCTTCCTGTGCTTTCTGAGAAAGAACAGAGATCAGACCCAGACGACGTACTTTTTTCGGCAGATCATAGCCATGGTCGCGAACAACCGGACCATGAACAACACCACCGGTGCGGTACTGAGGCGCACGGAGTGAGCCCTGACGTGCACTACCGGTACCTTTCTGACGATAAGGCTTCTTGGTTGTGCCTGAGACTTCGCTCATGCCTTTAACTTTGTGCGTACCAGCGCGGCGTTTTGCCAGCTGCCAGTGCACAACGCGTGCCATGATGTCAGCACGTGGGGCAACAGCAAACAACTCAGCAGGAAGCGTCACAGAACCGGCGCTGCCATTATCGAGAGTTTTGATTTCAATTTCCATGACTTCAGGCCTCCGCCGTCACGAGAGCAGCCGGGTAAGGCGCATCCGCATGGCGGGCTTTTTTGATCGCATCACGAATCAGAACAGTGCCGTTTTTAGCTCCTGGAATAGAGCCGCGCACCATGATCAGATTCTTTTCCGGATCAATTGCTGCAATTTCAAGATTGAGGGTCGTCACGCGTTCATCGCCAAGATGACCAGCCATCTTTTTATTCTTAAAAGTTTTACCAGGATCCTGACGGTTACCGGTAGAACCATGAGAACGATGGGAGATGGAAACACCATGCGTTGCTTCCAGACCAGCAAAGTTCCAGCGCTTCATAGCACCTGCGAAACCTTTACCCTTACTGGTACCAGTGACGTCGACTTTCTGACCAACAACAAAATGAGAAGCAGAAAGTGTTGCGCCAACTTCAAGTGCTGCATCTTCTGCAACACGAAATTCACGTACAACCTTTTTAGGCTCTACTTTTGTGCGGGCAAAATGACCACGATTTGGTTTGGTAACATTTTTTACCTTGGCGTTGCCCATACCAAGCTGAACAGCCGTATAGCCATCCCGTTCCTGAGTACGGACATCAACAACCTGCAGTGCATCCACATGCAGGACTGTAACGGGCACATGAGTGCCGTCTTCCTTGAAAAGTCGGGACATTCCCAACTTTTTTGCAATTAATCCGGTGCGCATCGTCTGGACCTTAAAGTTTGATCTCGACATCCACGCCAGCGGCGAGGTCGAGTTTCATGAGGGCGTCCACGGTCTGCGGAGTTGGCTCAACAATGTCGAGCAGGCGGCGATGAGTTCTGATCTCGAACTGTTCGCGACTTTTCTTATCCACGTGGGGGGAACGGTTAACCGTAAACCGTTCAATATGCGTCGGCAGCGGGATAGGACCCCGAACCCGCGCACCCGTACGCTTCGCCGTGTTTACGATCTCTTTTGTGCTGTTGTCAAGCACCCGATGATCATACGCCTTCAGGCGAATGCGGATGTTCTGGTTGTCCATTTATTTTCTAGTCCAACACCTTACTTGTCCGGAGTAACCCGGGCCGCCAAATAAGACCCCAGCTAAACAATTAGCCGGGGCCCTACAGTCTTTGGCTTTTTCCGAATTACTCGGTGATAGAAGCCACTACACCTGCACCAACGGTACGGCCGCCTTCACGAATAGCGAAACGCAGACCTTCGTCCATAGCAATAGGTGCAATCAGCTCAACGTCCATAGCACAGTTATCGCCTGGCATTACCATTTCTGTACCTTCTGGCAGGTGAACAACACCTGTTACGTCAGTTGTACGGAAATAGAACTGAGGACGATAGTTTGTGAAGAATGGTGTATGACGACCACCCTCTTCTTTCGTCAGGATGTAAGCTTCAGCTTTGAATTTTTTGTGCGGCGTAATTGAGCCTGGCTTTGCCAGAACCTGACCACGCTCAACGTCTTCACGTTTTGTGCCACGCAGAAGCGCACCAATGTTGTCGCCAGCTTCACCGCGATCAAGCAGCTTACGGAACATTTCAACACCGGTAACGGTGGTTTTAACAGTGTCACGCAGACCAACGATTTCTACTTCGTCACCAACGTTAACTGCGCCACGCTCAACACGGCCGGTAACAACTGTACCACGACCAGAAATTGAGAATACGTCTTCGATTGGCATCAGGAACGGACGATCAATCGGACGCTCTGGCTGAGGGATGTATGCGTCAACCGCTTCCATCAGCTCAAGAACGCGATTTTCGCCAACTTCTGCATCACCATCTTCGAGGGTAACCAGAGCAGACCCTTTGATTATGGGGATATCGTCGCCAGGGAACTGGTAAGAAGACAGAAGCTCACGAACTTCCATTTCTACGAGCTCGAGCAGCTCAGGATCATCAACCTGATCAACTTTGTTCAGGAACACAACCAGAGCAGGCACACCAACCTGACGAGCAAGCAGGATGTGCTCACGTGTCTGAGGCATTGGGCCATCAGCAGCAGAAACAACCAGAATTGCGCCGTCCATCTGAGCAGCACCGGTGATCATGTTTTTCACATAGTCAGCGTGTCCGGGGCAGTCAACGTGAGCGTAGTGACGCTTCGCTGTTTCGTATTCAACGTGAGCTGTAGAAATGGTGATTCCACGAGCGCGTTCTTCAGGTGCAGCGTCGATCTGATCATATGCTTTAAACTCAGCACCACCAGCTTTCGCCAGGGTCTTTGTAATAGCAGCTGTCAGAGAGGTTTTGCCATGATCAACGTGACCAATGGTACCAATGTTACAGTGCGGTTTATTCCGCTCAAATTTAGCCTTAGCCATTTTTCCACTCCACACTTCCGGTTAAACCGGAAGCCGTTTCAAAATACACTTCACTGAACTCCACCGGGGAGCCAGCGCACGCAAACAGTTACCAGCGATAATGACTGAAAGCTTTGTTTGCTTCAGCCATACGATGGGTATCTTCACGCTTTTTTACAGCAGATCCACGATTGTTAACCGCATCAAGCAGCTCATTAGACAACCGGTCCTGCATGGTGTTTTCTCCCCGTTTGCGGGAGGCATCAATCACCCAGCGAATGGCCAGCGCCTGACGGCGTTCTGCACGGACTTCCACAGGAACCTGGTACGTCGCACCACCAACGCGGCGTGAACGAACCTCTACTGCAGGCTTAACGTTATCCAGAGCATTGTGGAACAATGCAACCGGATCAGCAGAAGCTCCACTACGACGCACAAGCGCCTCGAGAGCTCCATAGACAATCCCTTCCGCAGTGGATTTCTTGCCATCATACATAAGCGCATTCATGAAACGCGTGATGACAATATCTCCGAACTTCGGATCGGGAAGAATTTCGCGCTTAACAGCGCGGTGACGGCGGCTCATACCTTAACTTTCCCTTACTTCGGACGCTTAGCGCCATAAAGCGAACGACGCTGGCGACGCTTCGCGATACCCTGGGTATCAAGTACACCACGAAGGATATGGTAACGCACACCCGGAAGGTCTTTTACACGACCGCCACGAATTAACACAACGCTATGTTCCTGAAGGTTATGACCTTCACCAGGAATATAGCTCACCACCTCATAGCCATTCGTTAAACGCACCTTAGCAACTTTACGCAGTGCAGAATTAGGCTTCTTTGGTGTCGTTGTATAAACGCGGGTGCAAACACCGCGCTTTTGCGGGCATGCCTGCAGTGCAGGCACTTTGTTGCGCTTGACTGCGGGCTTACGCCCCTTGGCAATGAGCTGGTTGATGGTCGGCATGCGCCTTTCCCGATCCTTACACAATTGAGCCGGAAGGCCTTTTTATCGGCCACCGACTGTCATTTAAAAATCCCATCAGGCAAAACACCCGTATGGGGCTATGTTAACATCCGACCCCGCTTCTTACAGAAGCCAGTCGCATGTTTTACAAGTGAATTCGACATACCCCGCTCTCACAGGCAGAGCGGAGCCGAGGGCTGTTTCGTAACGCCTTGACCAGATGAAGTCAAGACAATACGGCCGATTCCTCTAAGCTTTCTCCCATTTTACTTAACAGACAAAAAAAACCGGGGCGCAAACCCCGGTTTTTATCTTTAACACACGCTGTAAAGGCGAATCATTCAGCTGCTGAAGAACGCCCTACACGCTGACGGTCCTGAGATGCTGCAATCGCACGAAGGCGATTCATAACACTACCTGTACCGGCCGGGATCAGACGACCGACAATGACGTTCTCTTTAAGACCATTCAGACGATCAACTTTGCCAGCTGTCGCTGCTTCCGTGAGCACTCGTGTGGTCTCCTGGAAGGAAGCGGCAGAGATGAACGACTGCGTCTGCAGAGAGGCTTTCGTAATACCCTGAAGAACAGGCATCGCAAGAGCCGGACGCTCACCAGCGTTCAGGCATTTCGTATTTTCAATATCAAACTCAATACGATCTACCGTCTCACCGATAAGATAAGTTGTGTCGCCTGGCTCCAGAATCTCAACTTTCTGAAGCATCTGACGCACGATAACCTCAATATGCTTATCGTTAATCTTCACACCCTGAAGACGATACACATCCTGAATCTCGTTCACCAGATAGTCAGACAGCGCCTCTACACCCATGACTTTAAGAATGTCATGTGGCACACGAGGACCATCAACCAGCGGATCGCCCTTCTCGACAAAGTCACCTTCCTGAACGGAAACGTGCTTGCCTTTGGGGATCAGATATTCTGTCTCTTCGCCTGTCTCGTCGTTTTTAACGATAATACGGCGTTTAGACTTATAATCCTTCCCGAACTCAACGCGACCTTCCATTTCTGCAATGATCGCATGGTCTTTTGGACGGCGAGCCTCGAACAGTTCAGCAACACGTGGCAGACCACCCGTAATATCACGGGTTTTAGACCCTTCACGTGGCAGACGGGCAAGCACGTCACCAGCATGAACTTCTGCACCATTCTCAACTGAAAGCAGTGTTTCAGGTGACAGGAAGTAACGGGCGTCATTACCATTAGCCAGTTTAATCACTTCACCGTTTGGACCTGTCAGCTGCAGACGCGGACGCAGATCAACGCCCTTCCCTGCCTGCTTATAGTCCACCACCACTTTAGATGTCAGACCGGTCACTTCGTCCATACGCTCAACGAGTGTAATGGAGTCAATCAGGTCAAGATATTCAATCTTACCGGCTTTTTCTGTGATGATTGGCAGTGTGTAAGGGTCCCACTCTGCCAGCTTCTGACCACGGGCAACGGCTTCACCTTCTACTGTCAGCAGACGGGCACCGTAAGGCACACGGTAGCGCGCTCTTTCAACGCCTGCATCATCTGTCAGCAGAATTTCACAGTTACGCGCCATAACAATCGGAACGTTCTGAGAGTTATGAACCACGTTACGGTTACGGATCACAACCTTACCATCACGTGATGCTTCAATCATTGACTGCTCAGCACCACGCTGCGCTGCACCACCAATATGGAAGGTACGCATTGTCAGCTGCGTGCCTGGCTCACCAATAGACTGAGCGGCGATAACACCAACGGCTTCACCAATGTTAACCGGTGTGCCGCGTGCAAGGTCACGGCCATAGCAATGACCACAAACACCAACGCGACTGTCACAGGTCAGCACGGAACGGATAAAGACAGATTCAATACCTGCTTTCTCAATCCGCTCTGCCTCAGCTTCTTCAATCAGGCTGTTACGAGGCACAATGACCTCTCCTGATGTCGGATCAGCAATATCAACAGCTGCCGTACGACCAAGAATACGCTCGGACAGAGACGCTACGATCTCACCGCTGTCCATAACCGCACGAACAGTCAGACCACGCTCTGTACCACAATCTTCCTCAATAATGATGCTGTCCTGCGCAACGTCAACCAGACGGCGGGTCAGATATCCTGAGTTAGCTGTTTTAAGCGCTGTATCAGCCAGACCTTTACGGGCACCATGGGTTGATGTGAAGTAATCGAGAACCGACAGGCCTTCTTTAAAGTTAGCAATAATCGGCTGTTCGATAATTTCACCTGATGGTTTCGCCATCAGACCACGCATACCAGCAAGCTGTTTCATCTGTGCCGGTGACCCACGAGCACCGGAGTGGCTCATCATCCACACAGAGTTAATTGGTTTACCAACTTCCTGACGGGAAATTTCTTTGGTCATTGCAGCCTGCACTTCGTCAGTGCAACGTGACCAGGCATCAACTACTTTGTTATAGCGTTCGCCGGCGGTAATCAGACCATCCTGATACTGCTGTTCGAACTCTTTCACTTCAGCAGCTGTACGCTCTACCAGAACTTTCTTCTCTTCAGGGATGATCATGTCATCTTTACCGAAGGAAATACCAGCTTTAGCAGCGTGCCTGAAACCAAGAGCCATCAGACGGTCACAGAATATAACAGCTTCTTTCTGACCACAGTGACGGTAAACCGTATCAATTACGTCAGAAACAGCTTTCTTTGTCAGCTGTTTATTGATGAGAGAGAACGGAATAGCTTCATTTTTGGGCAGAATCTGCGCAATCAGTACGCGACCAGGTGTGGTCACAACAGTCTGATAGACAGTTTTGCCGTCTTTTATCGTCTCAAAGCGGGCTCGGATTTTATCATGCAGCTTCAGAGCACCATCATTGAGCGCATACTCAACTTCACTAATGGAAGAAAATGATGGTGCACCCTTAACCAGAATTTCACCCGTTGTTTCATCATAGGTGTTTTTATCTGGTGTCAGCGCGTATTCCGGCAGCTCAAGGCTGAGATAATACAGACCCAGAACAATATCCTGAGACGGCACGATAATTGGCTTACCGTTTGCCGGACTGAGAATGTTGTTGGTCGACATCATCAGTACGCGTGCTTCAAGCTGAGCTTCGAGGCTCAGTGGCACATGCACAGCCATCTGGTCACCGTCAAAGTCAGCGTTAAACGCTGTACAGACGAGCGGATGAAGCTGGATAGCTTTACCTTCGACCAGGATCGGTTCGAACGCCTGAATACCAAGACGATGCAATGTTGGTGCACGGTTAAGCATAACAGGATGTTCACGGATAACCTCTTCAAGGATATCCCACACTTCCGGACGCTCTTTCTCAACCATACGCTTTGCAGCTTTAATGGTTGTCGCGTGACCATATTTCTCCAGCTTGGAGTAAATAAAGGGCTTAAACAGCTCCAGCGCCATCTTTTTGGGCAGGCCGCACTGATAAAGCTTCAGCTCCGGACCAACCACAATAACTGAACGGCCTGAATAATCGACGCGCTTACCAAGAAGGTTCTGACGGAAACGACCCTGCTTACCCTTCAGCATATCTGAAAGAGATTTCAGCGGACGTTTGTTCGCACCAGTAATGGCACGGCCACGTCGACCGTTATCAAACAGTGCGTCAACGGCTTCCTGAAGCATACGCTTTTCGTTACGCACGATAATATCGGGCGCACGCAGCTCCATAAGGCGTTTCAGACGGTTATTACGGTTGATAACACGACGATACAGGTCATTCAGATCTGATGTTGCGAAACGGCCACCATCAAGTGGTACCAGTGGACGCAGCTCAGGTGAAATAACCGGAACATAGTCAAGCACCATCCACTCAGGACGTGAACCGCTTTCTGCAAAAGCTTCAACCAGTTTCAGACGCTTAACGAGTTTTTTGCGTTTTGCTTCTGAGGAGGTTTCTTTCAGTTCCTGACGCAGGTGTACCTTTTCGGCATCACAGTCAATACGCTCAAGAACCTTCTTAATAACCTCAGCACCGATACCAACCTCAATGCCTTCTTCACTATATTCATCAAGAACATCAAGGTACTGGTCTTCAGTCAGCAGAGAGTACTGCTTCAGTGGTGACGTACCTGGCTCAAGAACAAGATAGTTTTCGAAATAAAGAACTTTTTCAAGATCTTTAAGCGTCATATCGACCATAAGACCGATACGGCTAGGCAGAGATTTTAAAAACCAGATATGTGCAACAGGGCTGGCCAGCTGGATATGCCCCATACGCTCACGGCGTACTTTTGCCAGAGTAACTTCAACACCACATTTTTCGCAGATAATACCGCGAAACTTCATGCGTTTATATTTACCGCAAAGGCACTCATAGTCCTTAATAGGACCAAAAATACGGGCACAAAAAAGGCCATCACGCTCAGGCTTGAACGTACGATAGTTAATCGTCTCGGGCTTCTTAATTTCACCGTAAGACCAGGAGCGGATCTGCTCCGGTGATGCCAGCTGAATTTTAATCTGATCGAAGGTCATCGCCTGGCCGGTCTGACCAAGGATTTTCATGAGTTCATTCATGTGCTGAAGCCCCCAGAGGGAAAGTGAAAGCAGCCGGGGTGTTTGCCCCGGCTACTTCTGCAAAACAAAAACTGAGAATAGCGGCTGTTAAAGCTGGTGCGCTCACTCTGACTCAGCCCCCTGCTCCAGCTCAACATTCAGACCCAGAGATTTGAGCTCTTTGATCAGAACGTTAAAGCTTTCAGGGATACCCGCTTCAAAGTCATCCTGCTCACGCACAATCGCTTCATACACTTTGGTTCGACCGGAGACGTCATCCGATTTCACCGTCAGCATTTCCTGAAGTGTGTAAGCAGCACCATAAGCCTCAAGTGCCCAGACTTCCATCTCACCGAAGCGCTGGCCACCAAACTGAGCTTTACCACCCAGAGGCTGCTGCGTTACCAGAGAGTATGGACCAATAGAACGGGCATGGATCTTATCATCGACAAGGTGATGGAGTTTAAGCATGTAAATATAACCAACTGTGGTTTTACGCTCAAACGGTTCACCTGTACGACCATCAATCAGCTGAGACTGACCTGATTTATCAAGACCTGCTTTTTCAAGCATCGCTTCGATATCAGGGATAGACGCACCGTCAAACACAGGCGTTGCTATTGGAACGCCCTTACGCAGGTTATTCGACAGCTCTATCAGCTCATTATTGTTCATATTGGCAATAGCGTCATCATAGACTTTCTCGCCATAAACATCTTTGAGTGAATCAAGCAGTTCCTGGCGTTTCTCACCTGTGCGCTGGTATTCATCAACCAGATCACCAATGCCGCGGCCAATATTAGCACATGCCCAGCCAAGATGTGTCTCAAGAATCTGCCCCACGTTCATACGTGAAGGCACACCCAGCGGGTTCAGTACGATATCGACCGAAGTACCATCCTCAAGGAACGGCATATCCTCAACCGGAACAACCCGGGAAACCACACCTTTGTTACCATGACGGCCGGCCATTTTGTCACCAGGCTGAAGCTTACGCTTCACAGCAACAAAGACTTTAGCCATTTTCATAACGCCAGGGAGCAGCTCATCACCGCGCTGAAGCTTCTCGACCTTGCTTTCGAAACGTGCCTGAATTTTCTGAATTGATGCATCGAACTCACGACGCAGCACTTCCAGCTCAGCCATAACCGTATCAGAATCAACGACGATGTGACGCCATGCACCACGAGGATGCTCAGCCAGAACCTCAGCTGTAATTTCCGTGCCAGAACGAATGCCTTTATAGCCCGCACCAGCTACCTGACCGACAAGCTTTTCGCTCAGACGGCTGTAGAATGAACGCTCCTGAATACCACGCTCATCATCACGATCTTTAGACAGACGTTCAATTTCTGCGCGCTCGATTGCCATCGCACGCTCGTCTTTATCAACGCCACGGCGAGAGAACACACGCACATCAACAACCGTACCCGTCGTACCTGGCGGCAGACGCAGAGACGTATCACGGACGTCAGAAGCTTTTTCACCAAAGATCGCACGCAGAAGTTTTTCTTCTGGTGTCATCGGGCTTTCACCCTTTGGTGTTACCTTGCCGATCAGAATATCGCCAGGGTTAACCTCAGCACCGACATATACAATGCCTGCCTCGTCAAGATTGCGGAGCGCTTCTTCACCAACGTTAGGAATATCGCGGGTAATCTCTTCCTGACCCAGCTTCGTATCACGAGCCATGACTTCAAATTCCTCGATATGAATCGAGGTGAAAACGTCATCTTTCGCAATACGCTCGGAGATCAGAATTGAATCTTCGAAGTTGTAACCATTCCAGGGCATAAACGCGACCAGAATATTACGACCCAAAGCCAGTTCACCAAGCTCGGTTGACGGACCGTCAGCAATAATATCACCAGCTTTTACCAGATTACCTACGTGCACCAGCGGACGCTGGTTAATGCAGGTTGACTGGTT
Source organism: Acetobacter sp. DmW_043 (assembly GCF_002153485.1). Lineage (NCBI taxonomy): Bacteria > Pseudomonadati > Pseudomonadota > Alphaproteobacteria > Acetobacterales > Acetobacteraceae > Acetobacter > Acetobacter sp. DmW_043. The sequence continues at coordinate 100,273 of NZ_JOMN01000015.1, forward strand.
AGAGCGCGAGTATTTGCGCAGACGGTAAATATCTACACCCTGTGTCGCACCAGAAGAATCTGTTGCACGCACAACGATACGGGCACCATCAATCTGGTCAACGATACCATCACGTTTTGCAACGATCGTGGCACCTGAGTCATGAGCTACAGCAGCTTCCATACCCGTACCAACCAGAGGCGCATCAGAACGCACCAGCGGCACAGCCTGACGCTGCATGTTTGATCCCATCAGTGCACGGTTTGCGTCATCGTTCTCAAGGAACGGGATGAGCGCAGCAGCAACTGAAACCAGCTGTTTTGGTGAAACGTCACAGGCTGTCACGTCAGTTGGCGCCACCAGACGGAAGTCACCACCACGACGAACAGAAACCAGCTCATCAGTCAGTGCACCAGCAGCATCCTGCTTCGCATCAGCCTGTGCAACGACCAGCTTTTCTTCTTCCATAGCGGAAAGATATTTCCAGCCATCCTGAAGAACGCCGTCTTTAACAAGACGATAAGGTGTTTCAATAAAGCCGTACTTGTTCACTTTGGCATAAGTTGCCAGAGAGTTAATCAGACCAATGTTCGGGCCTTCAGGCGTTTCAATCGGGCAGATACGACCGTAATGTGTTGGATGAACGTCACGCACCTCAAAGCCGGCACGCTCACGGGTAAGACCGCCCGGGCCAAGCGCTGAAAGACGACGCTTGTGCGTTACTTCTGACAGCGGGTTGGTCTGATCCATAAACTGGCTGAGCTGCGATGACCCAAAGAACTCACGCACAGCAGCCGCAGCTGGCTTTGCGTTAATAAGGTCATGCGGCATAACAGTGTCAATATCGACTGAGCCCATACGCTCACGGATCGCGCGCTCCATACGAAGCAGGCCGATACGATACTGGTTTTCCATAAGCTCGCCAACAGAGCGAACACGACGGTTACCCAGATTATCAATATCATCAATCTGACCGCGACCGTCTTTAAGGTCGCACATCACTTTAATGGTGCGCAGAATATCTTCTTTACGCAGCACACGCAGATCATCCGGAGCATCCAGATCAAGGCGCATGTTGAGTTTTACACGACCAACAGATGACAGGTCATAGCGATCAGCATCAAAGAAGAGACCACGGAACATAGCCTCAGCGGTTTCAGCCGTCGGCGGCTCACCTGGACGCATAACACGATAAATATCGATCAGCGCTTCATCACGTGAACTGTTTTTGTCAACTGTGAGCGTGTTGCGGATCCACGGACCATTCGCTGCATCAATTGCCAGCACAGGGAATTCGGTAATCCCGGCTTCTTCAAGAGCTGCGAGACGTGCCTCGGTGATTTCTTCACCGGCTTCGCCGTAAATTTCACCGGTTTCGTAATTGACGATATCACTGGCGATAAAACGACCGATCAGATCAATGTCACCAACAAGAACTTCACGTGTTTTTTCAGCAATTTTACGAACAGCACGGGCTGTCAGCTTAGCTTCTGCCTCAGCAACAACCTCACCCGTCTCGGCGTCAACCAGCGGTGCAAGCAGCTTAAGACCACGGAATGATTCCGCATCGAAAGGACGTGCCCAGCCTTTAGGGGTTTTGGTGAATTTCACCGTACCATAGAAGCTTGCCAGGATCTCGTTGTCGTCCATCCCCTTGATATCGAGAATGTCAACATCACCACCTTCAGCCAGCTTAGCTTCACGTGCAGCAACAGAACGATCGCTCTCAAGCGCATAAAGCAGCGTGGTAACAGGCAGCTTACGTTTACGGTCAATACGAACGTAAATCAGATCTTTTGCGTCAAATTCGAAGTCAAGCCATGAACCACGGTAAGGAATAACACGCGCTGCAAACAGATATTTACCTGAAGAGTGCGTTTTACCTTTATCGTGATCAAAGAACACACCTGGTGAACGGTGCATCTGACTGACGATAACACGCTCTGTACCGTTTACGATAAACGTACCGTTATCGGTCATCAGCGGCATGTCACCCATATACACGGGCTGCTCTTTAATATCACGAATAGAACGTGAGCCGGTATCTTCATCAAGATCCCAGACAATAAGACGCAGAATAACTTTCAGGGGCGCTGCATAAGTCAGGCCACGCTGAATGCACTCTTCAACATCATATTTTGGTTCTTCAAATTCGTAATTTACAAACTCAAGACGCCCCCGACCTGCGAAGTCATTGATCGGAAATACCGACCGGAAGACTTCCTGCAAACCAGTCGGTGTGCGCGAATCAGGCGACACATTAGCCTGAAGAAATGCTTCATAGGACGCACGCTGTATGTCGATCAGATTCGGCATCGGAGCGACTTCGGGAATCCGCCCGAAACTCTTGCGAATCCTCTTCCGTCCTGTGAACGATTTAGTAATTGCGTTCATCTTCGCTCCTGCCCGCCGTTGCTCTCGGATCATCAGATCTGCCCCGAAGACAGATCAGAGGGTCCGACCGCCCTTGTGTTACCACAAAAAGAACTACCATACCCAGTCAGACTCAATAAAGATCTGAACAGGCAAACGGGCAGAGGCCAAAGCCCCCACCCGAAAGTCTTTTCCAGTTACTTTACTTTCAGAGAAAGTAAAATACAGGAAATTATTTAATTTCGACGCTTGCGCCGTTGTCTTCAAGAAGTTTCTTGATTTTTTCGGCTTCGTCTTTGTTAGCGCCTTCTTTAATGGTTTTAGGAGCACCTTCAACCAGGTCTTTAGCTTCTTTCAGACCGAGACCCGTGATACCACGGATTTCTTTAATGACGTTAATTTTTTTGTCGCCAGCTTTGGTCAGAATTACGTCGAATTCTGTTTTTTCTTCAGCAGCAGCGGCAGGAGCAGCAGCAGCAGCAGCAACTGCAACCGGAGCAGCAGCAGAAACGCCCCATTTTTCTTCGAGGAGTTTTGACAGTTCAGCAGCTTCGAGAACGGTCAGAGCTGACAGTTCGTCAACAATCTTGTTAAGATCAGCCATAGATTTAGACTCTCTATATAAATACTGGTTTACAAAATGCGACCTCAGCATGAGGGAGGCCACACTTCAGAAAAAAGACATCACACACCAGACGGCGTGTAATTTCAGGCAGCTTCCGCCTCACCCGTTTTGGCATAGGCCCCAAAAACCCGAGCAAGCTGGCCAGCCGGTGCCTGAGTGACACCAGCAATACGTGTAGCAGGCGTGGAGATAAGACCCACGAGCTGTGCACGCAGCACATCCAGAGATGGCAGCTCAGCAAGAGCCTTGATTCCATCGGCCCCAAGGACCTGAGAACCAAGTGATCCACCAAGCACCACAAGCTTGTCATTGGTTTTGGCGAACTCAACGATCACCTTCGCTACAGCGACCGGATCTTCTGACCACGCAAGCGCGGTAGGACCCTTCAGCAGCGAGCTGATTCCGTCGAATTGGGTACCAGCCAGGGCGAGTTTTGTCAGCCGGTTCTTCGTGACTTTGTACGAAGCACCCACTTCACGCACCTTGCGTCGCAGATCAGTCACATCAGCTACGGTCAGACCTTTATTTTCGGTGACCACAACCATTGACGTTTCGGCAAACACGGTGGCGAGGGAAGCAACGAAGTCCCGCTTTTCCGTACGGTTCAAATCCCGTCTCCGTCTTGTTCCGCCTGACACATGTTCAGTCAGAACGGGTTGCCCATAGAGCTTTACGACCACCGCAAAGCTCTGCTCGCCTGCCCTCTAAACGGAATCCCGGAGCTACCGTAAAAAACGATAGACAACCAGCATCCCCGTCTTACCACCTGCAGGCCTCAGGGCCTATTAAGGTCTAACCACATGCGGTCTCGGACAGGTCAGGAAGCTGAATATACCAGCTTCCCTGAGATGTCACGCCAGATATACCGACGCAACGTCATTCTTTTACTCAGCCAGCGAAAGCTGAAACATCAAGGCTGACACCAGGACCCATTGTAGAAGACAGACCTGCCTTCTTAAGGTATGTGCCTTTAGCGCCTGACGGACGTGCTTTCTGAACAGCATCAACAAATGCACGAACGTTTTCAGCAAGCTTCGCTGCATCAAAAGATGCTTTACCAACGCCAGCATGAACAATACCAGCTTTCTCAGCACGGTATTCAACCTGACCAGCTTTAACAGCTTCGATAGCACCTTTAACGTCCATGGTAACCGTACCAAGTTTTGGGTTTGGCATCAGACCACGTGGACCGAGGATTTTACCAAGACGGCCAACCAGAGCCATCATGTCAGGCGTTGCAATGCAGCGGTCGAAAGCAATTTCACCAGCCTGCACTTTTTCCATCAGGTCTTCTGCACCGACAACGTCAGCACCGGCAGCCTGAGCTTCTTCTGCTTTTGCACCACGGGCAAAAACACCAACGCGCAGCGTTTTACCTGTACCATTTGGCAGAGAAACAAAACCACGGACCATCTGATCAGCATGACGCGGATCAATCCCCAGATTCAGGGAGATCTCAATTGTTTCGTCAAACTTAGCTGTTGCATTGCCTTTTACGAGAGCAATAGCTTCATCCAGACCATAAGCCTGATCGCCGTTTACTTTTGCCTGAGCAGCTTTGAGACGCTTATTAGCCATAATCTCAGCCCTCCACCGTCAGACCAATGGAACGAGCAGAACCAGCAAGCATGCTTACTGCACCGTCGATGTCATTAGCGTTCATGTCTTTAAACTTCTGCTCCGCAATTTCACGAAGCTGCGCCATCGTCACTTTACCAACATTGGCTGATCTACCAACAGTCTGACTACCTTTTGAAACCTTTGCAGCTTTCAGCAGGAAGTATGTATTTGGCGGTGTTTTTGTAATAAAGCTGAACGTACGGTCTGCATAGGCTGTAATAACAACCGGGATCGGCATACCTGGCTCAAGACCCTGTGTCTTGGCGTTGAACTCTTTACAGAACTGCATGATGTTCAGACCGCGCTGACCGAGCGCTGGACCTACTGGCGGTGAAGGATTAGCCTTACCAGCAGGAATCTGAAGCTTGATGTAGCCAACAACTTTTTTGGCCATATCCGGGACTCCTTATCGTTGAACCCGAACCGTGGTCATCGGCTCAGCGCATACCGCGCACGAGCCTCCCACGTTCCGTTGAGAGTGCCGCCCTTAGCGGCTTTTTGAAAACAGGTCAAGCAAATCTGCTATTTTTTTTCACCAGTAAGATCAGCAGAGCGTGCATCTGTCTGCGTGCCAATACCGCCGACGGGCGTTGCGTGATGAAGCTTTTCATACTGCAAAACGCCAAATGGCATCAGCTCATGAGAGCCAGGCAGTTCGCTCCGTGACCAGCCCCCGCCCAGCGCACGAATTAACTCTACACGCGCATCAAAGGCCCGGGTCTGAACCTGCACAAGTTTAATACGCGCCTCAAGTGCTGCAATCTGCGCGACCACTGCATCCAGATAGTTTGTAAGGCCACCTGTATAAAGCGCCATTGTCATCGTCTGCGTGCGCAACGCGGCATTAACCGCGCCACTCTGCTGCTGCTGCTGCACCTTCAGGCGCGTTGTCCTGGAAAGATTATCCTGCACTTCCTGAAAAGCGCTCAGCACAACGCTTCTGTACAGATCTTCCTGCTGGCGATACTGCGACCAGCTACGCTGCAGCTCAGCCCGCCGCGCCCCGCCGGTAAACAAAGGTAGCAATGCCTGCACAGCATACTGGTACATAGAGTTAGACAGAGACGCGAGATCAAACCCGTTATCCATAAATCCGGTCATCGCGTTAAATGACACATCAGGATAAAATGCAGCCCTTGAAATACCAATCGCCCTGTTCGCCTGGGCCATACCCCGCTCAGCTGAGGCAACATCGGGACGACGCTCCAGCAGTGTTGCCGGCAAGGCAACGGGTGGTTCAACATCAGCAAAAGCAAACTTATTCACCGGCGCAATATGAAACGTTGCCGGAGCCTTATTCACAAGTACGGCTATAGCATGCTCAACAATCTCACGCTGAGTGAGAATGTCTGTCTCCTGCGCCTGGGTCGTGAAAAGCTGTGTCTCAGCACGTGACACATCCATACCAGGAGCGATAGAACCAACAAGACGCAGCTTAGTAATCTGCACCGCTGTTTTATAGTAACCTATCGAATCCCTGTACACCGCATCCTGCACATCAAGCCCGCGCAACAGAACATAATCACTGGCCAGTTCAGCCTGAAGGCTGAGACGTGCCAGCGCATAATCTGCGGCTATAGCCTGCGCGCGCTGCTTGGCAACCCGGGTTCTGTTACGGATAGCCGACCAGAAATCAGGCTCCCATGTCGCCACAGCTGAATATTGCTCAGACGACATATAGGTAGGACCGGTGGCAGTTCCACCACGCCAGAGCCTGTGATGAGAGCTTTTGTTTTTCTGTGCACTCGCACTGCCATTGAGCTGCGGGTACAAATGCGATTTAGCCTCAGCAACAGCGTCACGCGCCTGCAAAAAAGCCTCAGCCTGCGCCTGCAGATCAGGGTTAAGGCGCATAGCCTGAGCCTCAAGTTCATCCAGCTGCGGATCACCAAACATGACCCACCAGTCAGAACGAAGAGCTGCGTCAGACGGGCGGGCATCCGTTAAAAACTTCGCATCCCCCCAGCCTGCCGGCAGCTTCAGAGGTTCAGGCTTATAACGGGGAGCAAGGTCACAGCCAGACAAAGCCGTTGTCAGTGACAGAGCAGCAAGCCCCCACCGCATCATTTTATATGACCTTCCGCCCCATTTCATTGACGACCTCCGGCTTCAGGTACTGGTGCATTATCATCAGGCAGAGCTCTTACATTTTCTGTCTGCTTTGCCGCATTAGCCTTTGCCGCAGCGGAGGCCGCCACGGGCTTAACCGGAGGAGCGTTATACCCTGGCGTGCCCTGAACAACACGCACCTCCTGACCGTCAAGAATGCCTGCAGAAGGATTATTAATGACACGATCGGTCTTTTTAACACCGCGTAAAATCTGCAGGGTAGATCCAAGATTTGTACCCACTGTAACGCTCACAAGATGCACATGGTTGGTATCATCAACCAGCGCAACCTGCGTACCCTCCGCGCGGAAAATAAGCGCACCCAGCGGCAGGATCAGAATATTTGAATCTCCCGGAGCTCGGAATGTCGCTGTCGCATACGAATTAGGCCACAGTTCACGGGTTTTATTATCAATTGTGAGCTCAGTGGTCACGGTACGGGTAGAAGAATTAAACGCCGTCGCTGCTGTGAGATATTTTGCTTTAAACACTTTATCAGGGTACTGCGGCAGAACCAGATCAGCCTGAAGGCCTGGCCCTATAACATCAGCGTAATCCTGCGGGACAGCGACGAAAACACGCATAGCATGCACATCAGCAACACTGAAAAGTTCTGTCGCCTGCCCCTGTGAATCCACATCACCGCGGCCGGCATTAACATAGTCACCTACGTTAGCAAAACGCGATGTAACGACACCATCAAACGGGGCGACAATACGCTTAAAGTTCTCCAGCGCAGCAAAGCGTTCGACATCGAAGCCCGCGGCCTCCATCTCAGCTTTTTCAGCCGCAGCATTCGCGGCCTGCACGTCAACCTCCTGACGTGAGACGGCCTGCGTACCCTGAAGGGCCTTCCAGCGGGCAGCTGTAATTTCAGCAAGTTTATACCGGGCTTTGGCAACATTCAGCCGGGCCTGCGCTGCGGAATACTGCGCATCAAGACCTGGCGTGTTAATTTCAGCAAGTACGTCACCTGCCTTCACAACAGCACCGAAGTCCTTATACCACATTTTCACGTAGCCCGAGACCTGGGCATAAATAGGAGCCTGATACCAGGCCGAAACATTAGCGGGCAGAGACAATGTACGCTCTGACGGCCCCTCCTGCGGGTAAATAACCTGTATAGCCGGCACAGCCTGATGAATTGTTTCATCAATCAGTTTTGAATACTGCATATGCCGCTGCACAAGGCCGATAACGACCAGCCCCACAGCAACACCCCCGACAACAAACACCCAGAGCCGGCGTTTTGCAGGGGAAACTGAATGCTGCCCCGGGTTTGAGTCGTGCCTGCCGTGCGGCCCCTGATCATGCGCACTCATCAGCTCTCTCCCTCGCTCTTCAGCTCTGTCTTTTTATGATTGTGTAACAAGGCAAAAACGCAGGGGACGAACAGTAATGTCGCAACAGTTGCAACAATCAGCCCGCCCATAACGGCTTTACCTAAAGGCGCATTTTGTGAATTACTCATAGACATCGGCAACATACCGATAATCATGGCCAGTGCAGTCATCAGCACAGGGCGAATACGCTCATACCCGGCTTCAAGAGCAGCCTTAACCGCGTCACCATGCTCATCAAGCCTTTCACGGGCAAACGCTACAACCAGAATAGCATTTGCGGTGGCCGTGCCCATGCACATAATCGCCCCGGTCAGAGCCGGCACGGACAATGTTGTATGCGTGAGAAACAGGCTCCATGAAATGCCAGCCAGCGCCCCCGGGAGGGCCATGATGATGATAAACGGATCAAGCCATGACTGAAAGTTAACAACGATCAGCAGATAAACCAGCAGAATGGACATCGCCAGACCAGCAATCAGCTGCACATATGCACTGTTCATTGTAACTGCCTGCCCACGCACGACGAGAGATGAACCATGAGGCAGATTGATCCGCTCCTGGTCAACAATCTGCTCGACATCACGCGAGGCTTTACCCAGATCAACTCCCTCATTTGAGGCATAAATATCAAAGACGGGCATAATATTATAATGCGCAACCTCACCCGGGGTGCCTGTCTGCTCAATATGGCTCAGCCCCCCCAGAATCTGCATATTTTTACCTGAAGGGTTACCGTCACCTTTATCAACCGGTGTAAGCTCCAGGTCATTCATGGTCTGCAAAAATGCAGCCGGCGTCTGAATATCAATCAGATGCGAGACACCAGTCGTAACATCAAGCCAGTAAACCTGACCGACCTGTGAACTGCCTGAAAGTGACACCAGCGCATTGTTAGCGACATCAGATTCCGTAATCCCTGTACCAAGCGCATATGTACGCCGTGCGTTAATGCGCAGCGTAGGCGTTGTCATAGGCTGCTGCACCGAAATATCCGTCAGCCCCGTAACATGGCGCAAACGCTCAGCCAGCCGGTTAGCAAACTTAAAATTATCCGTCAGATTACGACCGACGATCTGCACATCAATAGGTGACGGCAAACCAAAATTCAGAATTTTTGAGGTCAGATCACCAGGCATGAAAGAAATTTGTGTACCTGGAAATTTCTCCATAAGATTGCGACGGATCAGACGACGATACTCAGCAACCGGGGCCTCAGAGTTTTTCAGTGATACCGTCAGGTCACAGTCCTGTGTACCAACCGTAGGTGTGGGGATAAATGCCTGGTTCAGCGCACTGAAGGGAAGACCGCAGTTATCAACGATACCCTCAACCTGACCAGGCAGTGTGCGCTCGATCTCCTGATTAATAAGCTCGGAAATTTTGCCGGCTTCCATCAGCCTTGTGCCCAGCGGCGCACGCATATGAATAGCCAGCGCATCAGAGTTCACTTCAGGGAAGAAGTCCTGCCCGACAGCCAGCAAAAGCCCCATTGACAGCACAGAGCACAAAACAAAGATCGGTATAAAACTGGTACGCACGCTCACCAGATATTTCAGCAGGCGGTAATAGGCGTGACGAAAAGCTTCAAAACGACGCTCAAAGCCTTTCTGAAAACGACCGAAAAATGTTTTCGGCGCTTCACCCGCATGTGCACGGTGGGCTTCAACCTGAGCCGCCAGCATGAACTTTGCCATAGTTGGCACCAGCGTTCTGGACAGAATGAACGAGGCGATCATGGCAAACACAATGGCTTCAGCCATTGGCATAAACAGCCAGCCGGCAACTCCCGTCAGCTGGAACAGCGGTGTCCACACAATACAGATACACAATGTCGAAACGAATGTCGGAATAACAATCTGGTTAGCCGCATCGATAATAGCGGTTTCCAGATCTTTATTCATTTCAAGATGCGCATCAATATTCTCAATCATCACGGTGGCATCATCGACAAGAATACCGACCGCGAGCGCCAGACCGCCAAGCGTCATAACGTTAATGGTCTGCCCGGCCCAGCCAAGGCAGATAATCGAGCACAGCATTGCCAGCGGAATTGACGTGGCGATAATCACTGTCGAACGCCACGATCCGAGGAACAGCAATACCACAAGGCCTGTCAGACACGCTGCTGTGAACATTTCACGCAACACATCCTGAACAGATTCCTTCACAAATGTAGAGGCGTCATTGAGGATTTTGATACTGACACCCGGCGGCAGGGTTTTGACAATACCCGGCAGCAGGGCCTTCACACCCGCAACCACCTCAAGCGTAGAAGCATCACCACTTTTCATAATAACGATCAGAACACCCTGCTGCCCTTTAACAAGCACCAGGTTGGTCTGAGGCGGACCACCTGAATGAACCCAGGCAACATCCTGCAGGCGCACTACAGCGTTTCCGACCTGCTTGATCGGTATCATATTAAGTTCATCAAGCTCACGGGGGGACGCGTTAGTCTGAACCATCCAGTCAAATGGCCCGATACGCTGATCACCTGCAGGCAGCACAATATTCTGACTACCCAGAGCTTTTGAAACGTCAACCGGCGAAAGCTTATGAGCCAGCAGCTTAATCGGGTCGAGGTCAACCATTATATTGGCTGGCTGACCACCATAGGGATTGGGAATAGCTGCACCCGCCACCGACACCAGAGCCGGACGGATATAGTTTGACGCCATATTGTAAATTTCTGACGCCGTCATCGAGGTTGAGGCAACCTGAAGGGTAATAACCGGCACCGAAGACGCATTATACGTCAGAATCAATGGGGGCGTTGACCCCGTCGGCATCTGCTTAATCACAGTCTGCGAGACGGAAGTAATCTGCGTTTGTGCAACGGCAGTATCTGTTCCGGGCTGGAAGAAAATTTTAACAATACCACGCCCGTAATAGGACTGACTCTCTATGTGCTCAATATTGTTAACGGTAGCAGTCAGCGCACGCTCGTAATAATACACGACACGACCCGACATATCTTCAGGCATTAAGCCGGTATATGTCCAGACAACTGCAACAACCGGGATGTTAATACTTGGAAAAACGTCAGTAGGGGTTTTGAAAATTCCCCTTATACCAAAAACAACAATGAGAATAGAGAGCACAACAAAAGTATATGGCTTTTTAAGCGCCGTAACGACGATTTCATTCATTGCGCGCCTATCCTCAGATGATCACTAACAAACAACAGACATCCTTCCCTCGCATACAGCTATCCTGTGATGACGCAAATAAAAATACCTTTAACAGGCCTAAACTTACGTTCATATTCCCTGTAAAAGCAGGACATAATTACTCCATACCTGATACTTACGTACCTTTTCTCAGAACAGTTCATTACCCTTAACAAACGTATTCGCTCACAACGAAATTAACACACATTTCCGCGTGAAATGATACCATGCAATGACAGGGATTTTTTTAGAGATTATACTGAACCATCCGGCACAGAACCGTTCAACAACAATAACAATTCACAACAGGAACTTTCCGCGTGCATCTGCCTGACCCCGCCGCTCTTTCGGCACCGTCTTCGTCTCGTCATAAAATGCTTTACCTTCAGGTTGTCGCAGCTGTGATAGCCGGTATCGTTGTTGGCTACTTTTTTCCCGGTTTTGGCACATCATTGCGGCCGCTGGGTGACGGATTTGTTAAACTCATCAAAATGGTGATCGCCCCTGTCATTTTTCTGACGGTCAGCACCGGCATTGCCGGCATGGCAGACCTGAAACAAACCGGGCGCGTTGCCGGCAAAGCTATGAGCTATTTCCTGCTCTTTTCCACGCTAGCACTGATTATTGGCATGATTGTGGCCAATGTTGTCCGCCCGGGCAGCGGCCTCAACATCGACCCGGCATCTCTTGATGCCAGTAGCATCAGATCATTTGTTACTGAGGCACACTCTCACACATTTACCGAATTTCTGATGCACATTATTCCCACCACAACGGCGGGAGCCTTCACATCAGGCGAAATTTTGCAGGTGCTGCTCATTTCCATTCTTTTTGGGATCAGCCTCGCGCAAATGGGCAAAGCCGGCGAAAAAATACTCGATTTTTTCAAAAGTCTGACCGAACTGGTCTTTGGTGTTGTCAGACTGGTGATGTACGCTGCTCCTGTTGGTGCTTTCGGGGCAATGGCTTTTACAGTTGGTCGTTTTGGCGTCAGCTCTATTGGCAATCTTGTGCTGCTTATCCTCACCTTCTACCTGACTGCTATTTTATTTATTGTCCTCATTCTCGGTGTTGTTGCCCGCCTGGTGGGCTTTAACATTTTCAGTCTGCTGCGTTACCTTAAAGAAGAGCTGTTAATTGTTCTGGGCACCAGCTCATCTGAATCAGCCCTCCCCGGCCTGATCTCAAAACTCGAAAATGCAGGCTGTCCGCAGGGTATTGTGGGGCTGGTCGTGCCTATGGGGTATTCCTTCAACCTTGATGGCACCAATATCTACATGACCTTATCTGCCCTGTTCATCGCTCAGGCGACAAATGTTCATCTTGGCCTGGGTGAGCAGGTTGCTCTTTTGCTTGTCGCTATGGTCAGCTCAAAAGGAGCCGCCGGCGTTACTGGTGCGGGATTTATTACTCTTGCCGCAACACTTTCTGTCGTACCTTCTGTTCCCGTTGCTGGTATGGCGCTGATTTTAGGTATTGATCGCTTCATGTCAGAGTGCCGGTCACTGACAAACCTGATTGGCAATGCTGTCGCCGCGATTGTTGTTTCACGATGGGAGAACAGTCTCGATAAACAGCAACTGCGCAATGCACTTGAAAATAAAAATATATCCCACCAGGCACCTGAAATTTACTGAGATTAAAACGGAACAGTATGTGATGAATACAGTGCAGCGCATAAGAGGTATTATTGCAGGATCAGCCGGCAACCTTCTGGAGTATTATGACTGGTACGTTTATTCATCTTTCGCAATTTATTTTGCCCATGCTTTCTTTCCCCATGGGGATCAGACCGCTGAACTTTTAAAAAGCGCTGCAGTATTTGCCATTGGCTTTTTTATGCGCCCTGTCGGGGGCTGGCTTCTTGGCTCTGCTGCTGACCGTTATGGCAGACGAACAGCCCTGACTGTTTCAGTCACAGCAATGTGCGCCAGTTCGCTTATTATAGCCTTCTGCCCTACCTATGATCAGATCGGCCTTATGGCACCTGCTGTTCTGCTCATTGCCCGCCTCGTTCAGGGGCTCAGCCTTGGTGGTGAATACGGAGCTTCTGCCACCTATCTGGCTGAAATGTCATCTGCACATAACAAAGGCTTCTGGTCAGGCTTTCTCTACGTCACGCTGGTGATGGGGCAACTGCTGGCTCTTATTATCCTGCTGCTCATGCAATATGTTTTTCTGACACCAGAGCAGATTTCCGCATGGGGCTGGCGCGTGCCGTTTTTTCTTGGCGCTGTTGGCGGCCTGCTGATTTTCTGGATGCGGCGAAACATGGAAGAAAGTGAAAACTTTAAATCCAGCCACAAGAAGAAAGAAAAAGGTGGCCTGAAGGTACTCTGGAAATACAAACGGGCTATTATGACCGTATGTGGCATGACGCTGGGCGGCACGGTCATTTTTTATACCTACACAATTTACATGCAAAAATACCTTGCAAATACGGTAGGCTTTCCAAAAGACACAGCAACTCTGATCTCCTCAGCTTCGCTTGTCGTCTTCTCTCTTCTGCAACCTGCCTTTGGTGCCTTATCTGACCGCATAGGCCGTAAACCCCTGCTTATCTATTTTGGTGTTATGGCAAGCCTTTGCACACTTCCCGTTTTTTCAATGCTGTCAGAAATCAAATCCCCCTGGCTTGCCTTCCTCCTTATCGTTTTCGCCCTGAGCATCGCCTCAGGCTACACGTCTATCAATGCCATTGTTAAAGCCGAGCTTTTTCCGACACAGGTCAGAGCCCTTGGCGTTGCTCTGCCATACGCCATCACTGTATCGGTCTTTGGTGGCACGACAGAATATATTGCCCTGTGGTTTCGCCAGATCGGCCACGAATCCTGGTTTGCTGTATATGTTTCGGCCTGTGCGTTTGTCACTTTCCTGACGGTTCTGACACTTCCCTCAGGGAGTCAGATCGACACACACCCGGAAAATACGGAAAACTGAAGAGTTCATAACAAAGGCAAATGCTGTCAGAATCAGGCCTTCAAAAAGCCATGAGTCAGGTCTTTTCTATACGCATAGAACAGTTACAACGCTGAACAGGGAGTGTTCTCATGCGGTCTGTTACAAAGCTCTTAATTGCTCTTCCTGCTGTCATCGGAACTCTGATGACGACCGTGCCAGCTGCACATGCTTATCCTTATGGCCGGGGCGGCCCTCCTCCCGGCGGTGGATGGGGTGGTCCCGGCCCGGGTGCCTATCGCCACCATCACCATAGCAATGGCGGCGCTATCGCCGGTGCTCTGATTGGCGGGCTTGCTGTCGGCGCTCTCGCCGGAGCGGCGATCGGTACTCCCGTAGCTCAGCCGGCTCCACCGGTTGCTTATATTCCACCAGCACCGCCAGTCTACGCTGTGCCAGTGGTACCGGTAGCACCACCACCACCACCACGCCCCGTTTATTATGCTCCTGGCGGGTATTATGCACCCGGCTCTTACTACGCTCCGGGCGCTTACTAAGCTTTCAGGCAAACAGCCAGAGCACTTACAGTGCCGAAACAGCCTCCACAACTGCATCGGCATGGCCGTCAACTTTAACTTTATGCCATATGCGCGCAATTTTTCCTTCAGCATTAATCAGGAAAGTTGTGCGCTCTATACCCATATATGTTTTGCCATAAAGCGACTTTTCGACCCAGGTACCATAGGCTTCAGTCACCTGACCATCTGCATCTGATGCCAGAGGAAAAGCCAGCCCGTATTTTTCTGAAAAGCTTTCGAGCTTTTTCATCGGGTCGCGCGAAACGCCAATAATATTAAGTCCGGTTTTATCAAAAGCCTGCAAAGCATCGTTAAAAGCGCAGGCTTCCTTCGTGCATCCTGGCGTATCAGCTTTCGGATAGAAATACAGAACAAAAGCCTGCCCTTTAAGGCTCTGAAGGCTAACGTGCCGGCCGTTCGTAGCATCCATCGAAAAGTCGGGAGCTGTATCTCCCTCTTTCAAAACATACGTCTGCGACATAACACTCTCCTTTTTTGACACTATACGTTACTGACTGCTTTCTTCACCTACAATGCCGGCAATACGCTCAAAACATGCTCTGACAGCATGTGCCAGTTCGCTGGTTTCACTTAGCACATCAGATAAACTACCCATCTGTAAAGCACGCAGCAACACAGCCTGAGCACCGGCTGAAAGTTCCTTTTCCAGATCCTGTGGCGGCACGGGTCCACACAACAGACGTAACAGACACTGCAGACGCCGCCAGATACGGTCAGCCTTCAGCAAAAGTGTCACATCATCGTGCGACAATACGCCTGCCCGACCAAGCTGTGTCAAAGCACGTCGCGTGCATGTGTCTCTTACCGACGAATCAACTGCCTCCAGCTGCAGACTCTGAGCCAGAAACTCGACTTCCATCAGTCCGCCGGAACGCCTTTTAACGTCCCACGGGCTTGATGCGGGCAAATCCCGCTCAAGTCTCGCCCGCATGCTCCGTGCGTCTTCAAGCACACTCCCCGCACTAAATGGCGTTTCCTTTACCGAACCATCAAGAATATGATTCAGGTTCTCCTGCAAAACACGACGCAGAGCCGGAGGTGCCGTGATAATGCGTGCACGGGTTAAAGCCATACGCTCCCATGTCCATGCCTGTTCACGGTGATAACGCATAAAAGCAGCACGTGACACCGCAACCGGACCAGCGGCACCTGACGGACGCAGCCGCATATCAACAGCATAAAGCGGCCCCTCTGGTCCCGGGGCTGTCAGTGCTGCAATAAAGGCGTGGGCCAGCCTCGTGTAATATTGTGATACCGTCACACTCCGGGGGGCAGAATAAAATGCACCCTCTGCTGCTGCGGCAGCCCGTTCAGGAATAATGCTGTTTAGCTCTTCCTCCGGGTGATCAAAGACTAAGAGCAGATCAAGGTCTGAACCAGGCATCATTTCACGAGAGCCTGCTTTACCCATTGCAATGACTGCCATGCTGCCGCCAGGAACACGACCATACCGGCGGGTATGGTCTTTCTCTACAGCACGCCACAAAGCAATCATCACCGCATCAGCGAGAATAGTACGGATACGCTCTCCCTCATCTTCATCCATCCGCCCTTCAAGAACAGCGACAGAAAGACGAAACTCCTCACCACGCAGAAGCGGACGGAGCATTGTCACAAGCATTTCAGTATCTTCTGCTTCACGGGCCAGCTGATGCAGGCGCTCGCGAACATTACGCCCGGATTCAGGCTCAGGCTCCAGTATACCCTCAAGAGCAGAAGGGGTATCGGCAAGATGATCAGCAAGAAAAGCCGAGGCATCAAATATGTCTGCAATGCGATCAATCAGAACCGGGTTTTTCTCAAAAAGAGAAAGCAGCTGCACCCCTGCATGCTGACGCGCCAGCAACGTGTCAAAACGCCGCAGACATGCCAGAGGGTTGCTACGGGTTACAAAGCTGCCCAGCAGAGCAGGCAGCAGCTTACGCAGCAACGCCTGGGCACGCTCTGAGCGCAAAGCCCTCATGCTATGTTTCTGCCAGCGCGCCAGAATCTGGGCAGCCTCAACAGCCTGATCAGCACTGAATCCCTGCTGGTTGAGATAATCAACCGTTTTTTGATCGTTCGGGTCAACAACCAGAAAACGTGCATCCTCCGCTTCGGGGCTTCCTGAATGCGTCACAAAGTGGCGTTCAAAAATACGGCGCGTTTCACGCATGCGTGGCAACAGATCGAGCACCATTGTCTCAGCATCTGAGTAATTCATAAAGATAGCGAACGCCTCAAACGCCTCACGCTTATCTGGCAAAGAATGCGTCTGCTGGTCTGAGCGCATTTGCAGACGGTGCTCAGCGTCACGCAGCAGACGATAGGTACGAGCCAGTGTCTCTGCCTCTTCACGCGGCAGATAAGCCGAACGCACAAGCTTTTTAAGCGCACCAAATGTTGTTTTATCCCGCAAGGCGGGGTCCCGCCCGCCCCAGACGAGCTGCATCGCCTGAACAATAAACTCAATTTCGCGAATACCGCCCTGCCCCAGTTTCAGGTTGTGCCCGAGCAGCCAGCTGATACCTGCCTGTGCATCTGCCATCATTGTGTCAGGCTGTGAGGCAAGGTCCGTCCGCCCGGTTTTGCGGTAGTGATCTATACGAGCCTTCATGATGTGAATATCATCAATCAGAGCGAAATCGAGATGGCGCCGCCAGACAAAAGGACGAAGCCCATCCAGAAATGACCGCCCCAGAGCCAGGTCACCAGCAACAGGGCGCGCTTTTATCATAGCCGCCCGCTCCCATGTCTGCCCCAGGCTTTCATAATAAACCATCGCGGCCTGCACAGACACAGCAGGCGGCGTTGATCCCGGGTCGGGCCTCAGACGTAAATCAGTACGAAAAACATAGCCATTTGCATCGCGCGCTTCCATCAAACTGACTAAATCGCCGGTCATGCGAATAAAAATACGTCTTACACCGTCTGATTGCTTGTATAATGACGGATCATACAGCACCATAAGGTCAATATCAGAGGAGAAATTAAGTTCACGTGCTCCGTGTTTTCCCATTGCCAGAACAAAAATTCCACAGCGGAAGGTCGGACGCTCCGGGTTTTTCAATTCTATCTGACCTGAATAGTGGGCAGCGCGTAATAAATGCCTGAGAGCAACCTCCAGAGTCATGTCTGCAAGACGGCTCAGCGTCTGAGTAACTTTTTCAAGCGACCAGAAGCCACCCAGATCAGCAACTGCGGCCAGAAGCGCAATACGTTTCTTAGCCTGACGCAGAACAGCCGCAATATGCTCTCGCTCACGGGTAATGTCACAGGCATCGAGCTCAGCAAAAACATGTGCCGCACTTTCTGCCGGCCCCTGCCGCATCAGTGCCACAAAGAATGTGATATCCTGGAAGGCAAGATCAGACAGGTAGGGGCTGTTGCCACCAAGACAGGCAAGCAAAGCCATGACACCCGGCTGATCAAGGACAGCCTGATAACCAGCCTCACGCAGGGCATCAGCCATGTCTGTGCAAAAGCGGTCCGCGGCCTGCGGTTCAGCTGCCGCCGGCCACCTGGCATCGGGCCAGACGCTGGAACCACGCAACTGACGGATATCATGAAACAGAATTTGTGGAGCGGGTTGTATCATATGACCATCCTGGAGAAGAACAGAGGGTTGCTGCGTTGACTTCAACTGGTCAAGACCTGCCTCGTCCCGCAAAGAAAAAATTACGTTTTGCGCTGCTTGTTACAGCGCTTGTTGTCCTGCTTACTCCGGTCTGCGCAGTGGCCAGCCTGCTGTGCTATATGCTCTTTAAACCTTTGAATATAACACCACTGGCCAGACCTTTTCTGCCTGTGGTCTTACAAAAAGATAAAGCACATCCTGAAAATAAAACCACCCTTGACTTTGGCAGAATTGAGCTGAGGTGGAACAGCCTGCACGATGGTTTTGCCATTCCACTCAGACTTAAAATTTATAACATCAGTCTCATCCCCGGTGCCCCGACAGCACCGGTCGACACTATTAAAGAGGCTGAAGCGACACTTAGCCCGCTATCATTAATACATGGTCAGATCAGATTACATACTCTTGCCGTTACAGGTGCGCATCTGAATCTCAGCCGCACACCGGATGGTGATATTAACCTGACCGGGGCACCGAACAGCACACACCATCATAATAAAAAACATTCACACTCTTTCAGCTTCAGCAGCATCCGGCATGTAAGGCTTCATGATACTGTTATTAAGCTCGACGACAATAAAACAAACACACGGTGGACACTCTCCCCAGCAGAAGCCGATCTGAATGTCCAAACCCTGCACGGAAAAAACGCTGTAACCGGTTCACTCTCCTTACAGATTACCAGTCAGGATACACCTCAGACACACCTGGCTATAAACGCAGGTGGCGTTGTTACCAAAAATAATAATGCAAGATGGCATATTGCTCTCACACCGGTCCGTCCTTCGGCATTTGCTTCACTTGCACCAGAACTGACCCAGATTAACAACACCGTAAGTCTGGGTGCTGATATCACTCTCTCACCTGTTAAGCACAGCATCTGGCTAGTACCTGGTGCAGTTGACCTGACGACCGATATTGGCGCAGGCACGATAGAAGTAAAGAAACTACCTTATCTTCTCACGCACGGTACCGCCACACTGCATGCTGACCTGCTTCATCACTCAGCCAGCGCAGTCGGAGCAAAACTAAAATTAAAAGAACTGACCCTTAACCTCCTTAACCCTGCCGCACCTGATCAGCCCGATCAGGGCCTTACGGTCACAGGTCAGGGTTATTTTGATATTTCCGACCTGTTAAGTCCCACAGGCCTGTCAGGCGGAGCAACGCTTTCTATCCCCGGCTTACAATTTGCGCAGATAGGTAACTACTGGCCTATACGTGCGGCCAAAGGCGGACGCCTGTGGGTAATGAAAAATATTACATCAGGCACAGCCCGAAACCTGCATGTCTCTCTGGATTTACAAAGCAAAACCGGCTGGAGTGCTCTGAAAGTCAAACATATTGACGGCGGGGTTGATGGCACAGGGCTAACTGTTCACTGGCTGCGCCCGGTTTCGCCCTTTCATGATGTTAGTGCACATCTGGCAATTAATAACCTTAAAAGCATCACTATTACGTTTACCCAGGGCTACCAGATCGCAACGCTCAAAAATGCAGCGCTGGCAACAACCGGAACAGGACGCATCACGATTAACTCCGGCACAATGGTCATCAACGGGCTTGATCAAAAAGATCAGACGAGCGTGATCAATGCCAGTATGCACGGCAAGGTGCAGGACATTTTGTCTCTGCTGTCTGAGCCACGTATGCACCTCCTCTCGCGCCACCCGCTCAGTTTCAGCCACCCGTCAGGCAATGCAGATATCTCGCTGATGCTGGGTCTTCCTCTGGAAAGTCACATTACAGCCGATCAGCTTGTCGTTGATGCCAGAGCAGCTCTGTCACACGTACATCTTGAAAACGTTGTGCTGCATCACTCCGTCAATGATGGTCAGTTTAAACTCCAAGCCACAACAAAAAAACTCAGCCTGTCAGGGCACGCACTGGCTGGTGAGCAGCCATCTGACGTTTCCTACATGATGAATTTTGTACCTGGCAGCCCGACTGATATTGCTGAAACACTCCACCTGAATGCACATATCACACCAGATTCTGCTCTGGCTGCGGGCGTTGTAACGGGAAACCATTTCGAGGGCATGGCTAACCTGAAAGTTGATTATACGCGTTTTTTTAATAAACACGCCATCGTCAACCTCAACCTTGACCTGAAACATGCAAACATCTTCATTCCCATGTGGCATAAAGCCGCAGGGCAGCCTGCCACACTCTCTGCCACACTCAACATGGCTGATGGTCATATGGTCAGTGTCGATAAACTCGCCGGGGACGGACCTGATCTGAATATTCGCGGGCAGATTAATCTGCGCTCTCAGACAGCACCCAGGCTGGTTGTATCCTCTTTCCATATAGGGCGTTCCTCAGGACACGCTGAACTGTCTCTTCCTTTTCTGTCCAGAGACAAAACGATTGATGTCAGCGTTGTTGCTTCACAGCTGGATCTTTCCCCCCTGCTGGACTCAGCTTTTGCCTCCGCGCCATCTTCTTCTCCTGATACAAAAAAGAAAGAAAATGATGGATATTCTATCCCCACAGCAGCGAATGGGAAATTACATGGCCCTCCGGGGAATGCGTGGAGAATAAATCTGCAGGCTGACTCACTGATTTATAATGAGACCAAGCCTGCTCTGCACAGCATTAACGCCCGTTTTTTTCATAATGGCCTGCGGCTTGAGAAAATGCTTTTCACCATGAAAGCTCCCTCTCCCATTACAATTCAGATGACCCCCGCACCTAAAAACCGGCATTTATCTGTGAATATCCCTGATGCCGGTGGTTTTCTCAAAGCCTTTAACATTATTCCTGATGTCGAGGGCGGACATGCGACCCTGGAAGGGACATTTAACGACGCTTTGCCGGCAGCACCTTTTGATGGTGTTATTAATGTCAGCACATTTTCAGTAACTAAAGTACCAGGTATCGTTCTCGCAGCGAGAAACATCTCTCTCTATGGCTGGATTAATAGTAAAAAGGCCTCTTCATTTGCAATTACACACCTTTCGGTGCCCGTGTCGTTATCAGATGGCATTATCAATATTCATGATGCCAATGCTGGTAACGGTGCACTGGGGGCGACGATGAAAGGCGACATTAATCTGAAGCAGGGTACACTGGATATTGATGGTACGGTTGTACCGCTATTTGCCCTGAACAGTCTGCTTGGTAAAATACCGGCTATCGGACAATTATTCAGCCCCGAAAAAAATGGCGGCCTGCTGGCAGTAACATTTTCACTGTCCGGGAAACTTAAAAACCCTGATTTCCACGTTAACCCGTATGCCATCCTGTTACCCGGCGCGCTGCGGGCGGTTCTCCCTGACTAAAATTATGCCTTACGGAACAGGAGGGGCATCCGGATCTTCTATGTCGGCATTACTTTCAGTGAGATAAATTGTATCATGCAGGCGATCAAGAACATGCGCCGTCACAGCGCCTGAAGCGATAAGCCTGCGGAAACCTATATCTTCCTCTTCAAAGCCTGTATCAACACCATTGCCACTTGTCTCACCTACAGGCTGAAACAGCGTATCAAACTGCGGAAGAACCTGCGGTGTCAGCCAGTGGCGCGTATGTGATACGACAGAAGAGGCATCGGCGACGTCACAGGGGCTGTCAGCAGTGAGCACCACAGTCTGTGTTGTAATAAATGCCTGACCCGGAGTGTAGTCGGATATTGCGTCTGCAAATATTGTACCAGCAGGAATGATAAGAGGGAAACCTTTTGCCCCAGCAGGCGACGCAACACAAATACTTACTCCACCCTGCCCTTTAGGCACCTGTTGTACGACACCAAGGCCGGCAGCATAATCATGACCGGTCTGAGCAGAGGCATATGAAAAACACAACAACGCCACTACCCCGGTCCAGGGCAATAACCTGGTAAACTTCCCCATCGTACAATCCAGCCCTGCTACGCGTTCTTACGCACACTACCCAAACAAAGGCATATATTCAAAAATTCTTACGGCGTAGCAGGGGCGACCTTACTAAACCCCTCCGGCACTCTGAAGATACTATCAGGTTGAGCCGCGCGGTCTACTCTTACAGCCTGAACCATAATTTTTTGTTTGCGCGAAACCTGAAGCAGTAAGCCATCGGCCGTATAACAGGCATCCGTGACAAAACCATCTGAATCTTTTGTGCGCCAGAGCGTGCAATGCTCACCAGCGACAACTGAAGAACCAAGACGTGCATAATGCCCCATCATCGCCGGATGTCCCGGAGGGGTCAGCTCATGTGACGGAGCAGGCATAACACTCTGAGTATGACGCACCAGATCCACCACTGTCAGGGTATGATCAGGCCAGGAGGTTAGCATGAAAAGTGCATTCCCCTCAGGGTCAATACGCTGACGCAGCGTGGCAACCTGCCAGCGCATCCGCTGCTTAAGCAGGCTTCCGTTTTGCGGAGACGTTAACTCATAATCTATGTCAACATCAGTGCCAGGCGTAATGCACGGCGCATTCTGGTCACATACAGCTTCATGCTTTCCTGCTGCAGCAGACGACGCAACTGCAGGCGTCTGTGCATATACTGCAACAGAAAACATGCTGCCCAGCAGCACCCCAAGGCCAGCTATAACCTGACCAGATACCTGCCTCATTGCCCCTCTCTTTCTCCTGTCTCTGACGCGGCCTCTGACCCTGTCGCACCCGGCCCGGTTCCTGTTATACCTGCGCTGCCGGCTGAACTGTCCGGAGATGATGGCTCACCGCCCCCTTCACCTCCGCTTGCTTCAGCATTACCTCTGTGCGGTACAAACTCATGAAAACCAGCAGGCGGCTCAAAAGCACTTGCAGGAACAGGATCGTAAGATATTTTTTCAGCCTTAAGGTGACCATTAAGGCCGTCAACATCAACCCCTTCATAGTCAAGAATAAGACCATCTGCTGTCACGCAGACCTTACTCTTACCCTGCGTTGAGACAACACCCCATAATGTGCAGGGCTGCCCCGCGATAACATCCTGCCCCTGAGGAGTAAATTTCATTGATAAATCAAGAAAAAATGGATTTCTGATCGCTTCCTGCTGTACAAGGCGCGTGTAGATTTTACGGGCATCCAGCGTAATAATAATTTCCTGCGCACTACGGTTCATAATAACCGAACCACGCTCCTCATCACCCTTGCTGTCCTGAAGGTAGCGAATGCGCATCAGCCCGCCATCACCTGAAAACAAAAGCTGCACATGACGGTCTGTCAGTGGCGGAACCGTATTTTTCTCAGCCTCAGACATACCAGCCGGAGGGCGGGGCTGAAAAACGTAATCAATTGTTGCATCACGAGCAGGTGTAAGAGGCGGATGCTCCTGCGAAGCAGCCTCTGCTCCCACAGCGCGGGCTCTCCACATATCACAGCTCACAATATTCAGACTTGTCAGAAAACATGCCGCCACAGTTGGCAGAAAAAATTTACAGCCTGACAGGCGACGTATCATAACGATCCTCGTTTTTTCATCTTACACTGCGGTGCCACGCAACGCACGAATTGTGTTTCGTAATTCCTCTTGAGGGATATTACTACGCCAACATGGCGACATATGGACAGCACCCGACAAAGTCGCCTTATAATCAGCGGCAGGGATCTCAAGCCCGCCAAAACGCGCCAGATGTTCTGTGCCAAATTGTGTATCAAGCACAATAAAGCCAGAAATCTGTAACCGCGCGACCAGGTGCACCAGAGCAACTTTTGAGGCATCCCGCTCACGGCTGAACATGCTCTCACCAAAAAAAGCACCACCCAGAGCAACACCATACAAGCCGCCCACAAGCCGGCCATCCCTGCGGCATTCTACACTATGAGCAAACCCCTGATCGTGCAGAGCACAAAACAGACGAAAAATTTCTGCATTAATCCAGGTCTCTTCACGCCCGGGTGCCGGAGCAGCACATCCTCTCATCACGCCGGGAAAATCCTGATCAACAGTGACATCAAAGGTATCTGAAAGCACCGTACGCATCAGACGGCGTGGCAGATGAAATGTCTCCAGCGGTAAAACTCCGCGTGGGTCAGGGTCATACCATGCCAGCTCGTCCCCTTGTGCACTGTCAGCCATAGGGAAAAAACCTGCAGCATAAGCACGCAGCATAATCTCAGGTGTCAGAACCTGTCTGGACACATCAGAGCTCCTTTATAATTTAACTGTTAATTCCTTTGCAGGACGGTCACTAAAAATTTTATTTTTCAACGCAGGATGACCCTTCCTTTTATTCTGAGCCCATTCCATGATCTCCTGCTCAGGTCATACTGCTATAATATGGTATAATTTTACCGCTTTCTTATCTGTCAGGGGTCAATATGTCTGCTGAAAAACCTCGTCTTATCCGCTCAGTTCGTCTGCTCGATGCTGCAGAGCGACGAATCCTGTCTGAATTTTCAGCACCTGCGGCACCAGCTCATCCACTCAACACCGCAGAGCTGATTGAACTGGCACATAGTTTTCAGGCGCAGGCCTTACTTGTAACACATCACACACCTTTAAAAGGCGATGATGTTGCAGCCCTGCCAGACTGCGTCAAGCTGGTTGCGACCGTTAGCGTAGGCCTTGATCACCTTGATGTCGCCGCTCTTAACGCGCGTGGTATTGCTGTATCGAATACACCCGGCGTGCTGACTGACTGCAATGCCGACCTGACCATGATGCTGATTATCGCAGCATCACGCCGGGCGGCAGAATACTACAACATTATGAAAAAAGGCTGGGGCCATTCTCTGGAAATGGATGAGATGCTTGGCCACAGAGTCAGCGGTAAAACTCTGGGCATTATTGGCATGGGGCGCATTGGTCAGGCCGTAGCACAGCGTGCACGCGGTTTTTCAATGAATGTGTTGTATCACAACCGCCGTCAGCTGGACCCCTCGCAGGAAGAAGGCGCTACATATTATGCATCTCTCGAAGAAATGCTGCCAAAATGTAATATTCTCTCGCTTCATCTGCCCGGATCATCAAACGGCCAGCCCATCATTACAGCCCGTACACTGAGCTTACTGCCGCGCGGGAGTATTCTGGTCAATGCGGCCCGTGGCTCTCTTGTTAATGAAACAGCTCTGATTGATGCCCTTCGTTCAGGTCAGCTGGCAGGAGCAGGTCTTGACGTATATCAGAATGAACCTAATCCTGACCCGCGCATTCTTGCCCTGCCAAACGTCTTCATGACACCGCATACCGGCAGCGCAACGATTGAAACACGCACAGCTATGTGTATGCTGGCACTTGATAACGCAGCAGCTATTGCTGCAGGCACGCCTTTACCATCACCCGTAACGGCCTGACCATAATCATATTAAGGAGAGACCCGTTATGACAATGCGCCTTTTTTGTGTCATTGGCATTGGCCTGAGTGGCCTGGTGTCACTCTTTGCACCACATTACCAGGTAACAGCTGAAGTTGTATCGAGCGGCTTTATGATACTGGCCCTGGCAGGCACGCTGCTCATACAGGAAGACTGACAGGTAATTCTCAAGCAGGAGCGCATGACGTCACGCGCTCCTGCTTTAAGTGCGGGCTTATTTTTTAACCTGCTCACGCAGTGCCAGAGCTGTGTCACGCACCACAGGGCCATGTTCACGCTCAAGACGACGAATGGTGAAATGTGCTCTTGCGAGTGCTCTGTAATGATTCAGAAAAGCAGTATTCAGGGATGCACCACAAAGCGCACCAGCGACAGGCATAAGCTGCAAAGAGACCTTTTGCCCCAGAGCCAGACCATAATGTGAAGCTACTTCAGCGATCAGCATAACAACCGGGCGACCACGTAACAACGCCCGTGCCGAGAAATAGCCCAGTTCATTTTCATCCCCGTCGCGCACATTAGGGAAGGCTCTCAGCGCAAAAACTTCCAGACAGGCAGCACGGGCATCTTCCTGCGACAGATCTTCACCCTCTTCACGGGCAATATGTGCAATCTCGCGCATAATTGTCAGAGTTGTAAAAGCAATATCGGGGGCAAGGCCAGCCAGACCTGTAAAGCCACCGACAGCTCCCGAAACTGCAACTGCAGCCTGCGTTACCGGTTTACGCCAGCTTTGCTCATCACCCGCCACGGCATCACTACCGGAGCGCAGCCCGACAACAGCAATATCAAACGCACGGGTCACAGCACTTTCTGCCAGAGCACGCAGCTTCTGCTCCATACCAGGGGCCATACCAAGTCCACGCAGGCCAAGACGCGCGGCATGGCCGACAGCTCCGCCCATCAGGTCAGCAAGGCGCACAAGTACACCTTTCCCGGCCTCAACCTGTGTCAGGGCATGCTCCAGCTCGCCCAGATCCTGAGTGCTCAGAGCCAGAGGGACAACATCACTGCCGGCCTTGTCATTGTTTGTCATTTGCGGTCTTTCAGCCTCCTGCATGCACGCCACAATCAACGGTGGCGAAACTGGTCACGCTGTTCTTTCGGATCGATGGCATTATAACACAGAACTTTCGGGTACAACACAACCCCGGTGCCTGCACATCAGACACCAGAAAGATATGGTTATTGTCGTGCCCTGTAATAAGGTCCATAAATATGCCCTGCCAGTGCCTGTGAGGCATACTCTTCAGGCACCCTCCATACAGGCCAGTTCAGTTTTTATACGGAGCTTTGTTTATGTCACACTACAAAAAACTTTCTGAGGATTTTGCAGTTGCCCCTCAGATCTCACCTGATGACGTGCCAGCTATTCGTGCTGCAGGCTTTAAAAGCATCATCTGCACACGTCCCGACAACGAAGATCCAGGCCAGCCTTCAGCTGAAACCATTGCAAACGCGGCCACACAGGCAGGCCTGTCTTTTTATGCTATTCCTGTGACGTCAGGTGTGGCTCCCTCTTCCGATGCTGTTATCGAAATGCAGGAAGCCCTGAATACACTGCCAGGACCAGTATTCAGCTATTGTCGCTCTGGCACACGTGCGGGTGTTCTCTGGCAGCTGGCGACACAGAAATAAGCCGGAGCCTTATTCTTTCCAGCCACCCATACTGCACAGCGCCTGCCAGTGCTGTGCAGACACCGGACAGACTGAAAGCCTGGACTGCCTTACCAGAGCAAGGTCCTCCAACGAGTCATCAGCCTTAATTTCAGCAAGGGTCACCGGCCTGGGCATAGCACCCACTGTTTTAACATCGACACATACCCAGGAACCAGACTCTGCGCTCGGGTCGGGGTAAGCCTCACGCACGATTTCAACAATACCAACAATCGCGCGCTGCACATTTGAGTGATAAAAGAAAGCGCGGTCACCCAGGCGCATTGCGGCGAGGTTTTTCTTTGCCTGATGGTTACGCACCCCGGTCCAGGGTTCTGTACCATTGGCAACCTGCTCCTGCCAGCTAAATGCATCTGGTTCACTTTTAATCAGCCAGAACGCCATATTTTTCACTCAACCCTGTTGCCATCACGAAAAACTGTTTTCACAGCCCGGATAATAACACTCTCAAAAAGGCCTGCTTTGGTGTAAGGATCAGCCGCAGCGAAAACATCAGCTGCCGATGGGTTGTCAACATCAATCATAATCAGGCTACCGCATGGCTTTTCTTCTTCATCAAGCATAGGTCCTGCAAACCGGATGATATTTTTATGTTTTTCAAGATGAGCAAGGTGCTGAGCACGTGTTGCCAGGCGGGTCTCAAAACCATTCTGACGATCTGTGCACACAATAGAAAACAGCATATCTTTTTCTCCTGATAATTGCCTGCTCAGATCGCCCACGAATAATGGCCTCGTGTCAAGGGGAATAAAATGATATAACGCCCCCCTGCACGCGAGTTGCTATTTTTTTCCTGACACAGAAAAGATACTTCGTTATGTGCCTTCAATGTTCCTTCATTCAGTATACGAAACGAACAAACCATTGAGTGCCTCACATTCTTCTGCCTCACGTCTCAGCAGCTTTTTTCACCGCTACGCTAACCCGGGCCGCTTTCTCAGGCTGGGCAAAGTGCTTCAGCCATGGCTCACCTGGCCTGCTATTGCCCTGACCCTGACCGGGTTGATCTGGGGGCTGTTTTTCTCTCCTGCTGACTGGCAGCAGGGAGATAGTGTGCGCATTATGTACATTCATGTACCCACAGCCATTCTGGCATCAGCAGGATATGCCGCTCTTGCTCTTTGCAGCGTGCTGTCTCTGGTGTGGCGTCACCCGCTGGCTGACCTGGCAGCGGCAGAAATCGGCCCTGTCGGGGCCTGCATTACCGCTCTGTGCCTGGCGACGGGGTCCTTGTGGGGCAAACCTATGTGGGGCGCCTGGTGGGTATGGGATGCCCGCCTGACATCAGTACTTATTCTGTTCTTTCTCTACCTGGGGCATATCACGCTCATACGTGCTTTTGACGACCAGCAGCGCGGCTATCGTGCCGCAGCCATCCTGGCAATTGCAGGCGCAGTTGATCTGCCCATTATTAAATTCAGTGTACAATGGTGGAACACCCTGCACCAGCCTGACAGTATCACTCTGACCAGTGCTCCCACCATGTCTGGCAGCATGCTCTGGCCTCTCGCTCTGTCAATGCTGGGCATTTCCCTGGGGTTTGCAGCCATCGTACTGGCACGTCTGCGCGCTTCTGTAATGGAGAGCCGTATTCGCAGCCTGCTTTCAAACCAGCGCCGCCACAATGGTGATCTCTCATGACACATCTGCCATTTATTATCGCCAGTTACGGACTTTTTATTGCTCTTGCCCTTTACCTGAGTGCGGGAGCTGCCCTACGTCTCAGAACTGCTCGTTTGAAACTACTGTCACTTGAGCCGGCCAAACCCAGTTCGCCAGGAAAAAAATCCGTCTCATGACCCGTAAAACACGCCGTCTCTGGCTGGTTATTATCTGTGTAGCATGCTTTGGCACAGCCGCGGCTCTGATGCTGCGTGCCTTTTCATCTGACATTGTTTTTTTTGTCACGCCCTCACAGCTCACACAGAACGCACAGCCAGCTGACCGTACAGTTAAGCTCGGCGGTATGGTTGTCGCTAATTCGGTTAAACGTGAAAAGCATGGGGACACACCTGTTTCCAGCTTTGAAGTCACTGATGGCCAGTCAGCCGTCACCGTGAACTATGAAGGCGTATTGCCTGACCTGTTTCGCGAGGGGCAAAGTGTCGTGGCAATTGGCTCGATGAAGAACGGTATCTTCATCGCCAGTGAAGTTCTGGCCAAGCATGACGAAACCTATATGCCCAAAGAAGTGGCTGAAGCCCTGAAAAAATCGGGCAAATGGGACCCACGCTTTGGCCCGCCGCCTGATGCCGCCAGCTGGAACAGTATGACGGTTAAGGATGCAAAAAAATCTCTCCTGCCGCCGCCAGCTCCTGCTGCACAGTAACATACCACCACACAGTTAATCCGGGAGTGCCCCACTGATATGCTGAGCCCCGAACTCGGACATTATGCCCTTGCCCTGGCCTGTGTTCTTGCCTTTGCACAGGCGGTTGTGCCGCTTATCGGCGCCTCAACTCGCGACATCCGCCTCCTGACGCTGGCGCCTGCCCTGGCTCTGGGACAGCTGCTTGCGCTTCTGGTATCCTTTCTGTGTCTGATCAATGCCGCAGTAACTGATGACTTCTCGGTTCAGAACATTGTCGCAAACAGTGCTGTCTCTAAACCTCTGCTGTATAAAATAACCGGTGTATGGGGCAACCACGAGGGCTCAGTGCTTTTGTGGATCCTTATCCTGGGTATCTGCGGGGCTGCGGTTGCGGCGTTCGGGCGTAATCTGCCTGGTATTCTGCGGGCACGGGTTATTGCCGTACTGGGCATTATCGCCGCAGGTTTTGAACTCTTCTGCCTGACAACATCTAACCCCTTTGCGCGTGTATGGCCCGCCCCGATGGATGGACAGGGTATGAACCCCCTGTTGCAGGACCCCGGCCTCGCCTTTCACCCGCCCATTCTCTACACAGGCTATGTTGGCTTTGCCGTACCGTTTGCTTTTGCTATCGCCGCTCTGATCGAGGGCCGGGTCGATGCAGCATGGGGCCGATGGGTCAGACCCTGGGCTGTTGCGGCATGGTGCTTTTTAACCTGCGGGATCGCACTGGGGTCATGGTGGTCTTATTATGTGCTGGGCTGGGGCGGCTACTGGTTCTGGGACCCGGTTGAAAATGCCTCTCTCATCCCCTGGCTGACTGGTACGGCACTCATTCATTCCGCCACAGTTGTTGAAAAACGCGAAAGCCTGAAGATCTGGACTGTACTCCTCGCTATCGCCACGTTTTCCTTCTCTCTGTCAGGCACATTTCTTGTACGCTCGGGCATCCTCAACTCAGTTCATGCTTTTGCTAATGACCCGGCACGTGGCATTTTTATTCTTGCTCTGCTGGCCCTGGTTATTGGTGGCTCACTGGCTCTGTTTGCCTGCCGCGCACCGGCTCTGACATCAGGTGGTTTTTTTGCACCGGTCTCCCGCGAGGGGGCACTTGTGCTCAACAATATTTTCCTGTGCTCCATCTGTGCCGTTGTCGTAACCGGCACGATGTATCCTCCCTTTATGTCATTGCTGTTTGACCGCACAATTTCGGTCGGTAAACCTTTTTTTGACGCGACAACAATCCCCCTTGCTCTCCCTTTATTTATGTTCATGGGGATCGGGCCAATGCTTCCCTGGAAACGGGCTCAGCTCTGGCCGGTGATACAGCGACTATGGATTACCCTCATCCTGACAGGACTGGCTTTTGCTATATCTCTCTGGGGGGTTGCAGGTGTTTTCCCCGCTCTGTCATGTGGTGCTGCTGTATGGGTTATTCTGACAAGCATTACCGATGTAACAGAACGTATCAGGCTGTTTCGCATGCCCTTAAGTGGCAGCCTGCAACGCGCACGTGGTCTGCCCCGCTCTGTCTTTGGCACCGCCCTGGCACATGCAGGTGTGGGCATCAGTGTTCTGGGGCTCGCTGTTATGTCTCAGGCACAGCACAAAATTACCGAAATTACACCCGGTACTACGCAGCATCTGGCAGGTTATGACTGGACGCTTGAAAAGGTTGAGCAGGCACCCGGCCCTAACTACACCGCCATGACAGCAACAGTTAAAGTCAGCCGCAATGGTCATCTGGTCGCCATGATGCACCCGTCACGTCGCAGTTTTAACGCACAGCATCAGACAACAACCGAAGTCTCTATTCACACCAACCTGCTGGCAGACCTGTATTGTGTGCTCGGAGACCAGCACGGAACAGATGCTAACCCCACCTATGTGCTGCGCCTTCATTATAATCCTCTTGCACCATGGATGTGGCTTGGTGCTCTGATTATGGCTGTAGGTGGTATACTCTCTCTCTCTGACAGACGGATAAGAGTCGGTGCGCCGCGACGCGCTCAGTCTGCAGCCAGAACGGTGACATCACCATGAATGACACGCACGACGCTCCTCCCTCATCGCCACTGCGCCGCAGACTGCTTATGGGTGTTCCTCTGGCGGGTGCTACAATCGTTGGGGTCGGTTTCGCCAGAATGCTCTCTGGCATGCAAAAAGGCTCCTTCGATCCGCACAGAATTAATACACCGGTGATTAACCGCCCCGTTCCCGATTTTACCCTGGCTGCGCAGCCGCCTGGTACAGGCTTTTCAGCGCAGGACCTGCGGACCATGACCAAACCTGTTCTGGTCAATTTTTTTGCCTCATGGTGCATCCCCTGCCTGGCAGAAATGCCGGTACTCATGACCATTAAAAAAGACATCGAACTCTGGGGTATTGCCTATAAAGACCGTCCTGAAAATGCTGAGGGCTTTCTACGTCATTCAGGTAATCCCTATACACGTATCGGCAGTGACCGTGAGGGACGTACAGGCATTGACTGGGGCATTTCCGGCGTACCCGAAAGTTTTCTCGTCACCCCCGGTGGGATCATCCGCTGGCATACAGCGACACCCCTTGCCCCGGATATTTTGCAAACGACCCTGCTTCCCCTTCTGGCAAAACTGAACAGCCCATGAGACATATGCTTTCAGCCCTGAAACGCCGTTTAATCACCGTAGTTTTTGCTGCTGTTATAGTTGTCATTGCAACGCCTGCTCTGGTGCTGGCCGTTGATGACCCGTCAGAAATGCTGCCTGACCCAAAGCTGGAAGCACGGGCTGAGCATATCGGTTCACAGCTGCGCTGCCTTGTATGCCAGAATGAGTCGATCGAAGACAGTAGCGCCGGTCTGGCCCGCGACCTGCGCCGCGTTGTGCGTGAACATGTAGCGCAGGGGCAGAGCGACGGGCAGATTATGGAATGGATGGTCAGCCGCTATGGCAACTTCATTCGCCTGGCTCCCCCCCTTACACTGGCAACGCTGTTGTTGTGGGGGATGGCGCCTCTGGCCCTGCTGTGCGGATTTGTGATTGCTTTTGTGGTCAGAAGCCGCCGCGTGAAGATACAGGTTACGCCATCACCTCTCACAGAAGAAGAAAAAGCCAGACTGGCAGAACTGACAAAGGACTAAATGCATGATCTGGCTTTCTATCCTGCTTTTAAGCCTGCTGGCCCTGGCTCCGGCGGCTGCACAGCTCTGGCGACGTTCTCAGCAGATTAAAGATGAACGCGGTTCAGCGCTCGCTTTGCATGAGGCTCAGCTCTCAGAAATTGACCGTGACCTTGCCGCTGACCTTATTGCACCCGCTGAGCATGATATTGCACGCCTTGAAATTCAGCGTCGTATACTCGCCGCTGATCGGCCTGCCCCGCAGGCAAGTGCGCGCCTTTCGGCTCCCCTTGTCTGGTGCGGCCTGCTGCTTCTGCCAGCAGCGTCGATCCTGCTTTATCTTTGCAACGGTATTCCTTCTCTGCCAGCTCAGCCACTCGGCCCAAGGCTGGCGGCAGAGCACGCACAGAATGTGCGCAATGATGCTGTTCTGGATCGTATGAGACGGACCCTTGCACAAATGTCAGCAGATGACCCCACCCTGAGACAGGGGTACCTTCTGCTTGGCCAGGCTGAAGCCTCACGAGCCCGCTATGCAGATGCAGCTGATGCCTGGAACCACGCGCTCAGTCTGGGCTTTGAGCCTGAGCTGGCGGCCCGCACAGCTGAAGCCATGACACGCGCCAGTGACCATGTCACACCGCAGGCCCTGGCTCTTTTTCGTAAAGCTATGGATGCCGCACCGGCTGATGCTTCGTGGCGCAGTGCCGTACAGGCACGCATAGCTGAAGGAGAACACGAGCAGGATAACCCCTGAGGGCTCCTGCCGCTACACAACACTATACAAAGACCGTAAAATTAACGGATGCCGTTTTTTTCCATATGGCGGCTCCATATATCCTTTTTAAAACTGGCCTGTGGCGGGCGAATTTCACAGGAAATCAGATAAAGGCCAATCACAAAGACAAGGTTTGAAAGCGCGTTAAACCACATCGCCTGAAAAAAGGGAGGAGCGGTTACGTTTGCCTGCCACATTGTGTAAATTGTAAATGGTATAGAAACGATCCTGACCCCGCGCAGTACATGGCGCAGCGGATTAGCATAACCTGGTTTAACCAGTGCGCGCATACGACAAAGGCCTATAAAAAACGTTACGCACAACGCCCAGATCAGAATATTAAACACCATCGAACTAAAATCTTCGATGCCGTTAAAAATAAAAACAGCAATAATTGAAGCCGCAGAAAAAAGTAGTGACCCCAGCTGAAAACTCATACCGACATCAAGAACATTCATCCTCTCCGGCAGCCGGTCGGCCAGAGGCTGAAAGACTTTATCAAGAAGCCAGGCATCAGCCTGTGTAATACGTTCACCTAAACTCATCTGCTCTTCACAATATTGTATAAAAACTCTCTGCCCGCCGGTCCTGCTTATTTATCCGGCAGGCAGATCGTTTACGTTAAAAATTAAACGCTGCTGCTTTCAGATTTGTCGGCAATAGTGCCGTCTGGTGTTGCTTTGTGCACAGCCTCAGGCAGAAATTGTGCCAGAGCACCCAAAACTGCATCTGCCGGCAGGCCTGAGCGATCGACCAGGTTGTGTAATGTTTCGCTGCCAAGCATCTCTCTGATTTCATCAGCTGTGACAGGCAGATTATCACCCTGGCCAATCCATGAACGGACCTTATCGCCCAACCCGCATTCGTCAGCTTTTGCCTGAATTTTAGCAATCATTTCCGGCTGCAAAAAGGACTGAAGCTGCTGCTGCATCACGCCAGACAGGCTGCTTCCAATCGTGCTTTCAACTTTATTTACAAGGTTGGCTAAAAAACCAGACATCTGCAGATCCCCAATGTCGCTGCAAAATAAAAATACAGCAGGTTGCGTCACCCCGAAAAAAGGCCGACGATCTGCTTTGTTATGGACCAGATAAGCAACTTATGCGAGCTTTATGCGGTTGTACCTCTCTGCCCTCCCCTCTTTTCAGAATGGATATAGCTGATATGCGCTGGATACCCGGAGGAAATTTTCAGAATTCAGGCTACTTTACCGGCGAATCCTTTATTCCTCAGCCTTAGAATAAAAGCCTCAGGTCTTGCCAGACATTCTTCCCTTTCTTCTGAAGCACATAAAGCCGCTGGAGCGTCTGAACGCCTTCAGTCAGTCTGAAAATAAGTTACTGGCAAAATGGAAATGGCTGTTTGCGCCATCATTGCCAGCGCTTAGCTTTGCCATTCGTACCACCGTAGCCTCCCTGATCGCACTGTATCTTGCGATGTGGATGGAAATGGCTGATCCGCAATGGGCGGCTATGACTGTGTGGATTGTAGCACAGGGCTCACGAGGTGAATCCCTCTCCAAAGCCAGATGGCGTCTTGTTGGTACAGCTGTGGGCGTAACCATGGCTATTACGCTCATTTCGTCTTTTATTCAGCAGGCCTGGCTGTTTTTCCCTGCACTGGGCATATGGGTGGGGTTATGCTGCACGCTGGCTACATTAGTACGTAATTTTCGCTCTTATGCTTTGGTGCTGGCCGGGTACACCTGCGCCATTATTTCCATCGGCTCCATTCAGACCCCTCAGAATGTCTTTATGATTGCCATGTCACGTGCCACGTACATTGTTCTTGGTATCGTTTGTGAAAGCACCATCGCAGGTCTTTTCAGTTCAAACCTGGCAACCACGGCACGCCGCAACATCCGTGAAAAACTGCATACAGCACTGGGTAGCGTGTCTGTGTCAGTAGCCGGTCTTTTATCCGGCTCTGAAAATGCAATGATCCGTTCACGAGAGATGTTTGGCCCACTGCTCTCGATCAATGATCAGATAGAGTTTTCAGAAGTGGAAATGGGGCCACATGGCCATGAGGGAGACCATGCACGTGCTGCCCTTGCTGCAGTTTCTGTTTTGCTCTCCCGCGGGCTCGGCATGGCGGTGCGCCTGCAGTACCTCGACAGTGACCAGCCTGCATTTCAGAAAACAGCAGCACAGGTTAGCAGCTTCCTTAATACTGTCACTCAGAACCTCGATACTGATGAACATGTCCAGGAGTTGCTGCATGACCTGCAACATTTGCGTGGCGAATGCCGCCAGCAGATTGTCGATGCGCTGACGCAGGAAATCAGTACGCCCAATGAAGAACAAAGCGTCGAAAAGGTACAGGCCTTACTTGATAACCGTATTCTGCATAACGCGCTTGATGAATTGTTGCTGGAGCTTGAGCAGGCCATTAAAGAATATGATGCCAGCCATCATGTCATACGCGGTGACCACTTCCATTTTCGTATGCAGGCACATAACGACCAGCGGGAAGCACTGTATAACGGAATAAGAGCTTTTGCCGCTATTACCGCCGCAGGCCTGATATGGGAGATCACTGCCTGGCCATCAGGACTGACTTTCATTACGTTTGTGGCTATTGTCTGCGGGCTGTTTGCCACGCGTGAAAACCCTGTTCTGGCCAGTACGCATTTTCTTTACGGCACATTATGGGCCGTTGCGATCTCTGCCATCCTTGTTTTTATTGTCATACCCCCTCAGGCTGACTACGAAACGCTGGCAGCTACATTTGCGCTTCCGATGATTGCTGGCGGGCTGGCTGCGCGTAATGCAGCGACTGCCTTACCTTCAGCTGCATACACACTCTTGCTGCCAAACTTTGTCGCCCCCAGTAACCATGGTCGGGAAAATGAACTTGCCTGGTTTAACTCAACAAGCAGCGTTATCCTTGGCATTGCGTTTGCTATTATCGTGTTTAAAATTGTTCTTCCCTTCGATAATGCAAGTGAACGCTGGCGTATGCGCCGCAGCATGCTTAACGAACTGCGCTTTCTGGCCTCCGCACATCCTATTCCGGAGACAAGGGACTGGATTGGTCGTAACATTGACCGCTTTTCACGGCTGATCCGTCATGCCGGACCCAAACCTTCAGCTACCATTGAAGGCTGCCTTCAGGGCACTCTGGCAACCATGACTATAGGTCTCAACATTATACGGTTGCGAAACCTGCTCGCGCGGCAGCAAATTCCTCCACAGGCCCGCCGCACGATAGAAGTCGTCATGCTGCGTATGGAGCGTTTTACAGGTAAATATGACCGCACAGCGCAGACCGCACAGCGTGCAACCAACATTCTGCGCCGTCTGGAGGCAACCGAACCCAATATTACAACAAGGATCGAGCTGACGCGTGCAATTGCCTATCTGATTGTTGTGTCGCACGAGCTCAGGGCTAATGCTGTTTTCCTCGACACATCAAAGCCCTTCAAGGTCAGATAATACCGCGCCTGCAGGCAAAATATCGTTTTACTGCGCAGGCGGGGCCAGAGGATGCAATAAAACGCCACCTGCGAGCTGCCCCCACTGATCGGCATCTTTTTGCATCTGACTGCCAGACTGCGCTGCAGCACTCTGAGCCGCACGAGCCCATAAAGAAGCTGCACCTGCATGATCGCCCGAGATGCTGGCGGCACGCGCTGCCAGAGCCAGAGCTCTCGACATTTCGTTATACGAACCCTCATCTCGTCTCAGGTCAGCAACCTCACGGGCAAGAGACATAGCCTGAGCCGGGTTGGTTTTAATGAGAGACAGTGCCTCAATCTCTTTTTTATCAGCCAGCACAGAAACAGAAACCGGCTTTTTCATATTATGAAGGCGTGTATATGCACGTTGTAAAGCGGCATTATCACCACTGTCATACCCTGCCAGCCCCATAATAAGCGCTGCACGACCTGCAAGGTCTTTATCAGCCTCAGCCATAGGCGCCGCAGCATCCTCTATCGCCTGCGTATAATTTTTCAGCTGATAGTAAGCAGCTGCCTGGACCAGCTTTAACGATACGACTGACGTATCATGGCGAATAAGAAGTGTCTGACTAACGTCCTGAACTGTCTTTAAAGCATCCTGCGGCTGACCCGCCGCGAGCTGAGATACTGCCAGGTTATAACCAGCCTCGGCCATTGCCGGACCGTCATCACGCTTAAGAGCCTGCTGCCCGGCCGTGCGATATTCACTCATCGCGACCTTATAGCGCTTCAGGTCAAAAGCGCTCTCACCCGTGTCCATTGCCTGAGCATAAACAGAATCATCAAAAGCCGCTGGTGCCGGCTGTGACGTACTACCGCAGGCGGCGAGAGACATCAGCGCGGCGGATGAAAGAATTATTTTTTTCATGGCTGCACCCTGCGTGGTGGCAACCAGCCTTTTTTACTGTTTTTTGGCTGCCCTGAACCGCCAAGTAACCACATGCCACGCAGCTGGTTTGTAAGTTTCTGAAGGCTGTAAAGAGTTGTCTGAGCCTGGGTCAGCAACGCAGGCAGATCAGCTGTACTGTCCTGCACACTGGCCGCGATTGCCGGCAGATGCGGTGTCGTTTTTGCCAGGTCACCCGACATCGACTTTACATTTCCCATTGTTGCGTCAGCTTTACTCATGATAGTCGCCATCTGATTTTCTATCGGCTTCAGCTGATTAATGACCGTATTGAGTGATACGATTGTTTTCTCTGCATCTTTAATCAGTGCATCATTGGTCAGAAGCTGGCCAACAGAGCCTTTTCCTTCGTGCATAGCCGTCATAGTGGCATCAAGCTCAGCCATCATATGACGCGCACTCTCCAGTGTAGGAACAATCTGCGTCTTAATATCATTCAGCGTTGCTGTGATCATATCACCAGGATTAGGAGCCGGCGTCGCACTGATAACAGCATAATCCCAGTTCATCGGGGCACCATATCCCCGGTTCAGATCAAGATAAGACGACCCTGCCACAATAAACTGCTTGCGAATAATTGCCGTACTGTCACGACGGATAAAGGGCTTAGCCTGCAGGTCAAGGTCAACAATTACATACATATCGCCTGAAGGGTTCAGCTTGATGGAACGAATAGTGCCGGCATGCGCCCCCAGTAACTGAACATCACCCCCGACGGTCAGCCCCTCAACACCACCTGCGGGCAGTGTAACGCGTAAGATAGCCGGTGGCGTCAGCCAGTCACGCAGCACCCCGGCCTCGACGATAACCCCACCGAAGGCTACCAGGCTCAGTATTACCAGGAGCCCCACCCACTCGTCCGTATATCGGAGTGAGATTAATGGCTTAACTTTCTGTCGTAAACGAATCTGAAACATTAGCCTGCCCGCACCGCCACGAGTCCATCATCCACAAGGCGCCACATACTGGTGGCTAACTGACGATAGCGCCTTTGCACTGTATTATTACGCACCAGCCAGATTACTCCAGCTTCTTTATTTCGGGCTGCAACAACAGCACCAACAAAAGCCTCTTCAAGATCAGCAGGGCATGCCTCCAGCAGATTTTCGAGAAGAAGAATCTGAGGATTACCTAAAAATGCCCTGACACAGGATGCCCTGATAAGGTCTGTCTCAGAAAGCATATCCGGACGTAACACTGGCAAACCTGGCAAACCAAACCAGCTACTCAGCTGTGTTGCCTCAATAACAACCTCACTCATATCACGCGTCGTATGATGTAGCTGCTGCAGGCCTATTCCCATATAAGTGCCCAGAAAATCAGGCCAGCTGGGACGGTGTGACATCCGTCCAATCCGTCCGCGCAGAGCATTTTTCTCCCGGTCGCGTAAATCTGCCCAGTCAAGCCCCATAAATTTAACCGCACCATCAACCAGCGGGACAAGCCCTGAGCACATATCTGCAAAAGCGGTAGCCCGGCTGTTGTCACGCACTTCTATGATAGCGCACTCACCAGGCATCAGTTTCATACTGAATGGTACAGGTGGTAACCCACTCTCATCAAATGACGGAACAGCTTTATTCAGCTCTAAAACCGGACCTGTTGCACGTGTGTACATATTCAGAAATCCAGACTAAACAAAACGCTGACAGCCATAACAATCAACATACCGCGGGAAAATCCGCGAGGTAAAAGCGTACGAAGGTTATCCTGACTGGTCGCAGTCAGCCCTGTAATACAGGAACCAACCCCTACCACAAACCCGACAGTAACAAATTTCAGAGGGATCATAATATAATCTGCCGTAGACATGGCAGAAATAACATCATTAAAAAAAGACCATACCGGACTTGTCACAACTCCCGAAACGCGACTGATAATATACCCGGTCAACAGTGACGCGATTGAAAAGACTATGCCCAGCGTAAAACCGGCAACGGTGAACGCAAGGGTACGAGGCATAACAAGCAGCAAAAATGGGTCGATGCCCTGTGCCTGAAATGAGCGGATCTGCCCGCCTGTTGTCAGAAGGCCAAGCTCTGTTACAGACAGCATGCCATTACGACCGAGTAGCAAAATACCGACCAGAATAGGCGCTATCTCACGGACAACCACGTTAATCAGGATAGAGCCGGTCATTTTGGCCATACCAGCCACACCAAGCCAGTATATTGTTTGTGAAACCGCAGCGACGCCGGTAAGTGTTCCTGCAAAGAGCGTTGCAATTAAACCACCACCAATCACGCTGTTCATGGTCGTGCCAAATTCATAACGCACTGTACGTCGCCAGGCATTCTGACTGATACTCTCAAACAGAACCCCCCAGCAGGCCCCCAGCATCACCAGAAAAAACCAGACCTGATGGCGCACAAGCCGCCCAAGCGCCCCTGTTTTTTTTACCAGCCACAAAAAAAGACGCAGCAGGAGGCTCTGCTTCTGATGCATCTGAATGCTATCGCTAAGAATAGCATCATTTTCATCACCGCCACCCTGTGCAGGCAGTTTGCTCTCCCCCCCGCTCATCGGTGTGCTGCCAGAATGTAAGCGCGGCTCAGACCGAGGTGAGGCGCAAAGAAGGTTCCTCTGCTACGGAACAGATAGCGGTCAC
Source organism: Acetobacter sp. DmW_043 (assembly GCF_002153485.1). Classification (NCBI taxonomy): domain Bacteria; kingdom Pseudomonadati; phylum Pseudomonadota; class Alphaproteobacteria; order Acetobacterales; family Acetobacteraceae; genus Acetobacter; species Acetobacter sp. DmW_043. Next base: position 140,702 of record NZ_JOMN01000015.1, read on the forward strand.
GCAACACAGTATAAACACGTTCTGTCACCTGAACGGTACCCGCGCCCGCTGCCCCCTGCGCCATCAGTTCGGCGACTGAAACTGTCTGCCCCCAGAGGTTAAACACTTTGGGCTCATGTCCGACCTCACGACCAAAAGCAGCCCCGTAATCAAGACCCATCGTAAAGACAGGTTCAAGGTTAGCGCCGGCCAGGGCGGCCATAAATGCCTCACGCATTGACAGGGCTGCATTGGCAATGCGCAGCAGAGCCGTTGGGTCTTCTGCATCTGTACAGCCTGCCGTACAGATCATACGATGCCCGGCAATTTTTACGGCAAAAAGCTGCTGTTCTGTAGCGATACGCTGCACTTCACAGGCAAGACGATCTATCAGCTGAAGCAATTCTACTGTTTCTGTATCAGAATGTAAGACAGGGTCGGTGAAAACAACAACCAGCACGGCAACGTGATGATAGACACCTGAAGTCTCAGCCAGAGCAGCCTTTGAATCTGCATTCAGCACGGTGTCAAAATGTGGTTTCAGCCCGGAGACCACCTGTGGCACATCATTATCACCAGCAATAATTTTGCCAGAGTCAGCATCGTTAAACCCTGTTGTACGATCACCGTACAAACTGGCAAAGCGCACAGCAACAATAGAAGATATCAGATCAACAAAATAAAGAAGGTGACCAACAGATGACGCATCTTCGAGAACTACTGCGCCAACAACTTCACCGGCTCCGCGCGCAGGATGAACCACGACCCGCTCAGTGCCGATCTCTCGCATAACCAGCCTTTCAAACTGTGTTGTGCGTGTATCGCCGGTCGCATCGTCAACGGAGAAATTTTCACCATCTTCGAGGGCCTTAAAAAACTCCTCCATATCCTGACGAAACATTTCAAATCCGCCGGAATGTGTATCCTGCTTACTGTCATAGGAATCTTCACAGATCATCGCTGAGCCATCATGCAGAAAACGCCAGACACTCACACGACGTGCACCGGTAATGTCAGCCAGCTGCTCAGTCAGGACCAGAGGTTCACTGGGGTCATCAAATAAATGCGGTGTTGATGATATCTGCTGAACTGAAGCGGCCTCACGCGCGACCTGTCGTTGCTGCGCGACAAGTAATCGGTCTGTACGATCTGTTCTGCGCACCTGGCGGGCCAGCAACCCGGCAAGAATTAAAGAGAAAACAATAATAACAGCAGCAAACTGCAAACTCTGCTTGCTACTCTGACGGGCAAAATTCGAAAAATCACTCTCAGGTGCAGACAACAGCAGCACCCAGCTTTCTGACGAATTCTTAAGAGGAGACGTCATCGTAACATACGGCTTACCATCAGCCGTGAAGCTACGAGGCCCGAACCCCCGCACACGATAATGATCAAAACCCATAGCCAGAATAGGCGAGGTTTTGGCATTAAGTACCATCTTTGCCGGGTCCCAGTCAGCTTCCTTAGCCAGCTTCATCAGATGCCGGCCAGCGATGACCCTCCCCTCCGTATCCAGAATGATAGCATTGCCGGTTTTACCGACCTTCATTCTATCAAGAAAACCGCTCAGCTCATTAAGTGAAATATTTGTAGCGAAAACAACAGTCTGACTATCAATCCCCTTAAATCTCAAAGCACTGGTCATAATAAACTGACCACTGGACGGAAAGAGATACGGCTGTGTCCACTGCACTGCATCTTTATGCTCCGTCACTTTATACCAGGGACGCAGACGCGGATCATACTCACCTGCCGGATCACTTGCCTCACCGAGCTGCACACCGTCATTGTTATAATAAATGTGATGAAAAACTTTATGCCCCTGAGTTCCCTCAAGAGTTGTCTGCTCAATATTTTTTCTGTCTTTCGTCCGGGCAATCATCGTAAAATTGCCCCTGGCGTCGGCCAGGTAGAATGACTCAATTTGTGGTATATTATGCAGCATTGCGCTGCCATATGAAAAAAAGACACGCTTCTGTACAGCAACAGGCACATGCTCGATCATCCCGCTGGCAACAATATTACCAGCTGAGGCAGGCATGATATAATCTGAAACTTCCTGAGAAATATAACGCTGCACGGCATCCAGCAGCTCATGCGTCAGCGTTCGCACCCCTGTTCGCGTGGTGTTATACGAGTGCATGCCAATAACGACGATAGCAAGAACACTGAGCACCAGAGCAAGGCCTGGCAGCACAAGATGAAATAATATACGCCTGACAGAAAAATCGCTTTGTTTCGTCGGGTCAATTATTTCTTCAGAAGACACGATTTTTTTCCACTAAAATCTGAATACTCTTTGCTGATGCAAAGAGGGTATTCTTTTTTTATAAAAACACACCATAATCTTGCACAAAAAAGATCAGATTAACCAAATATTTTTTATGAATCTGCTTCTTCAATGCGCACTGGCAATGACATAGCCTGACCAACCCGGGCCAGTCCACGCCTTACACTATCCCCTTTTACTGCCACACATGACGAACTCAGCCGCAAAACAAGTTCTTTACGCTGGCTGACGAGTTCCGTCCCCTCAAGCAGAGCTGCGGTTCCACCTGCAACAGAATATGCAAGCCGCAATGCCTGCCCAAGTATTATCGCACGATTCCACTCATCATCTTCAAGCAAAATTCGTGATGTTGATAAATATGCCTCATCAGAAACAGCAGAATATCTGACCGCCAGGGCCAGGGCCAGCCATGCACGGGCCTTATGATCAAAGCCGGTACCCTGCAGCCTTAATACACGCCAGTATGTCTGCTCAGCACGATATTCAGGATGATCATGACTACCAACATCTGAAATACGACAGGCAATACGGCGCAGTCGATTCTGGCGCTTTGTTTCTTTTATAAACAAAGAATCAGTCCACCGCAGCAGCACGCCTGGCATCTTCATGCTTCGCCCGAGCCGCAGACACATATCCTGCGCCACAACCTCCATCGGGTCCTGCTCAAGGCAGTCAGGGGCGACATTAAGCATGTACCACCCCTCACGCAGACCATCGACACAAAACACAACCCGCTCAGGCTGTATTTTTCTCAGCAGACGGCGCAGCACAGTTGCGGCAAAAGGTATATCTGACAAACGCTTTTTAGGAGACCCTGACAACCGCTCAAGCCCGCGGCGTGGTGCATGCAACAGCCAGCCGGTCATCTCACGTGCCTCTTCAGCATCAAGCGTATAGTAATGAATAATATTAAGAGGATACTGCATACGGGCAATATGCAGGCGGGCCAGTGCACGAAATGCCCCGCCGACCAGATAAAGCGTACTGCCTTTAAGCTTACTCAGCCACCTTACATTATCAATATCGTCATCAGCCAGCTGCTTGGCTATTTTGATATCGCCCTGAGAGCGGTCTCCTAATCTGATTACACCAAGTGGTAACGTACTTGCATCATGACGACCTTTACGCGTCAGATTAATCAGCTCCAGAGAGCCCCCTCCGATATCTGCGACAATACCTGAAGCACCCGGGATGCCACACATCACACCAATAGCCGAATGGTCAGCCTCTTCTTCGCCTGAAAGAATGCGAATGGGCACGCCAGGCATATGGCTACGCAGTGCATCTATAAATCCCGGGCCATTTCTTGCATCACGCACGGCAGCCGTTGCCAGAATTTCAAACGGATCAGCATGCATAGCGCGGGCAATGGCATGAAAACGCTTCAGCACGTCCAGCGCAAGCGTTACACCCTCCTCATTGAGCATACCTGTCTGTGTCAGCCCTTTACCAAGGCGAAGCACTGCTTTTTCGTTAAAAATCGGAACAGGGTTGCGTGATACCCCTTCGAACACAACGAGACGGACGGAGTTCGACCCGAGATCGACTACAGCCGAACGACGAGGAATATCATTCTGCATTTCTGCTCTTTCTCTTTATGCGTCAAACATCAGGTTCTGAAAGGAAGACAACGTGGCAGGAGCCCTCACCCCTCCCTCATGAGCTGCCGAACCGCGCCCGGAAAGAGAAGAGTTTGTCATAAACCATTCATGCGCCGAGAAGGGCTTTCTGCCAGGAGCAACTCTGCGCCATTTACCATTGGGCTCAAGCATCCATGACTGCAGTGTATCTTTTATATTAGATACCATAATCTGACCGACAACCTGAGCATGCACCGTCGGGTTTGTGATCGGCACCATACTCTCAACCCGCCAGTCCATGTTACGTGTCATCCAGTCAGCGGACGAAATATAAACCCGGGCATGACGCGACGGCAGACGATGACCATTACCAAATACAAAAATACGGGAATGCTCCAGAAACCGCCCGACGATCGATTTCACCCGTATATTGTCTGAAAGACCAGGGACACCAGGGCGCAGACAACACATACCGCGCACAACAGCCGAGATCTTCACCCCTGCCTGTGATGCACGATACAAATGATCAATCAGCTCAGGGTCGACCAATGAATTCATTTTCAGCCAGATACTGGCCTGCTTCCCTGCTTTAGCCAGGCTGATTTCAGCATTAATCTGTTCAACCAGTGTCTTACGGATTGTAATAGGGGAAAATGATATTTCCTCCATTTCAGCCGGCAGCGCGTAACCCGTAACATAGTTAAATAACCGTGCAGAATCACGAGCCAGCTCTGGCTTGCAGGTAAAGAAAGACAAGTCTGTATAAATTCTGGCCGTAATGGGATGATAATTCCCCGTGCCAAAATGTGCATAAGAACGAACCTGGTTCCCTTCCCGCCGCACAACCAGGCTGAGTTTCGCATGTGTTTTCAGGTCAGCAAACCCAAAAACAACCTGCACACCGGCAGCCTCAAGCGCCCGGGAGAGGCGAATATTCGCCTCCTCATCAAAACGGGCCCGTAGCTCAACCATTGCTGTCACTGACTTGCCTGCTTCAGCCGCTTCTATCAGAGCCTTAACAATAGGAGAGTCACGGGACGTACGGTACAGAGTTTGCTTAATTGCAATGACATTAGGGTCAAGTGCAGCCTGCCGCAGAAACTGCACCACCACATCGAAGCTTTCAAACGGGTGGTGTACCAGCAGATCTTTTGCACGAATAGCAGCGAAACAATCGCCGTTAAAATCAAGAATACGCTCCGGGAAGCGTGGCGTATAAGGCGGGAAAAGCAGATCAGGCCTGTCATCGACTATCATCTGCTTCAGGTCAGAAACACCTATGATACCCGGGTGCACAATAATCTCTTCATCCGGCAGATCGAGGTCCGCCGCAATAGCCGAAGCAAGCTCTCTGGGAACGCACGCTTCCATGTCGAGATGGATAACCACACCACGGCGGCGGCGTTTTAATGCACTTTCATATGAGCGCACCAGATCTTCGGCTTCATCTTCAAACTCGACATCCGTGTCACGCACCACACGTAACATGCCGCTTTCGCCAATAACCAGACCAGGAAACAGTTTATCGATGCACAGCGCTATCATATCTTCAAGGCGAATGAAGCGCACTTTACGGCTGCCATTACCATCCCTGACAGGCAGACGAATAAAACGCTCAACCTGCGCAGGCAGAAGAATAAGCGCATTCATCACGAAATCGTCAGTTTCACAATTCAGCAGACGCAGGGCCAGAGCAAGACCCATATTGGGGATGAATGGTAACGGATGCGCTGAATCAACAACCAGCGGTGTCAGCACCGGAAAAATCCGGTCCATAAAACAGGAAACAAGCCAGGCACGATCGGCGTCATCAAGCTCTGGTATATCCTGCAATATAACATCAGACTCAGCGAGCAACGCTCTGAGCTCAAGCCATATTCGCTGCTGTTCATGCAGCAGCACAACAGAGCGTTCACGCACAGCATTTAACTGCTCTGCGGGAGTCAGACCATCGGGAGAGAACGCCGCAAGCCCTTCTCTTACCTGACCAACCAGACCAGCAACACGAACAGAATAAAATTCATCGAGGTTACTGGCGCTGATAGAAAGAAAGCGAAGCCGCTCAAGCAAGGGGTTGCGGGGGTTATCTGCCTCCTCAACAACGCGCTGATTAAAATCAAGCCATGAGAGCTCACGATTAATGAAACGCTCAGGGGAATCAGACGCGATCTGAGGCTTTACGGGTTTTTTTTTAGAAGGCGCAGTGGCACCAGGAGGGCGTTTTGCACGGCGTCTTATAGCAACACCGGTTTTATTGTCCTGCCTGCTCCGCACCACCACTGCTGTCTCCTTATTTTATATCGTCCTGACACTACCGCGCAGAACGTATAAATACAAAATATTTCAGCAGGATAAAATATGACATCCTGCTGAAACAGAGATCAGAAGCAAACTATTTTACAGATGTCCCTTTACCAGCTCATCTGCCAGCGCCTGATCTTTATAAACAACCTTCAATGCCTCGATAATAGCAGCACTATCAACAGCGACTGCTCTGTTATTGCTTTCATCATAGAAGAAATCTCCACCCAGAGAGTGAATATTCCCGTCAAAAATCAGGCCAACAGCATGTCCCTGGGCATCAATAACCGGAGAACCTGAATTACCGCCGATAATATCGTTGGTCGAAACAAAATCAAACGGCGTTTTCATGTTCAGATGCGCTTTAGCGTCAACCCATGGCTGGCTCAGCTTGTAGGGATCTGCGCCGGTGGCACGCTCATACAAGCCGGAGAAATACGTAAATGGCGGAATAGCGCGACCATCTTCGTTCCAGCCTTTAACCTGCCCAAAGGACAGACGCTGTGTAAAGGTTGCATCAGGATATGATGCCATACCGTCACGGGCAAAACGTGCTTTTGCCATTGCTTCAGAAGCCTGACGTGATGGAGCAAGCACATCATCATCCATCTGATGGCGCAGATTACGAGCTTCTGGCTCAATTTTTCTGGCCAGAACAATCATCGGATCATCTGATGCAGCAATCGCTTTTGCTCCACCTTTCCACAAGGCAAGACGCACAGCAGGATCAGCAAGCTTTGTGCCTCCCACAAGCTCATTCGCCAGCTCTTCAGGAGATGATTTGGCCAGGACAAGCTGTGTCAGCTTGCTGTCAGCGCCAAGAACCTGACGCAGTCTGGTCAGAGAAAATGCAAGTTCTGTTTTTTCCAGTTCAGGATACACAGGAGCCACTGACGCCAGTTCTGCCTCAAGAGCAGGAAGGTTAGCATCATGATACGCGCTCAGACGGCTGGCATCTGGCTTCTGACGCTCATCAGCAGCACGCACCAGCAGTTTTGCATAAGCAAACAGATCACCACCAAGACCTGAAGAGCGCTCAAGCATCATATAAGGCTTAAAAATCTGCTCTTCTACAGCTATAGCCTGGGTATTTTTAGCCCATGGATCGCCATAAAGTTTCTGACGTTCAGGGTCTGCATTGATCCAGTTCTTCAGTTCGGTTTCGCTTTTAACCTTTGCCATCAGAAACTTTGAATCAGCCAGCACAGGCACTCGTCCACGGAAAACTTTAAGGCTGTTTTCTATACCAAAAATACGCTCCTGCGCTTCCTGGCGATGGCTGGCACTTTCACGACTATACTGCCACAGCACACCATCAAGTGCTGAGTAAGCATCTGTCACGAACGGAACCATCACATTGCGACGAAATTCCAGATCAGCCAGAGGCAGCTCGCGCTCGGTCGAACCAGGGTTGCCTGAGGTAAAGACCAGCTGCCCTGCTGCCGGGCCGACCGGATCAAATGGCAGATAAGAAGAAACTTTGGCAGGCTTGCCATTTTCATAAACCCGCAAAAACGCCATATCGAGGTCATAACGCGGGAAATTAAAGTTGTCCGGGTCACCACCAAAGAATGCCGCATTCTGGTCAGGAGCCATAACCATACGGACATCCTGATAACGGTGGTATTTATACAGCGCTATGCGACCACCATGATACAGGCTGACAACCTCACAGCGCCAGGTTTTGGCATCTGTGCCGGCACATTCTTTTTCAATAGCACTCTCTTCAGCCTGACGAGCCTTTGTATAAGCCTCACCATCTTTGCCTTTGAGCGCCGCCTGCATCCGGTCTGTTACGTCCGTAATGCTGTCAAGCTGATTAAGTTCCATCGCCGGGCAGTTCTGCTCCTGGGCCGGAGATGCGGTATAATAACCATCCTGAAAATAATTATGTTTTGAATCAGAAAGCTGCTGCAGGCAGGTGTTCGCACAGTGATGGTTGGTCATTACGAGACCATCTGCTGACACAAAAGAGGCTGAGCACCCAAGCGCCAGTCGCGCAGAAGATTTGGTGACGTGCTCAATCCATTTTTGTGTGGGCGTAAAATTATACCGCTCTGCCAGTTGTCTGACGGGCAGATTATCCATCGTCCACATGCCTTCATCGGCACGGGCGTCTGACAGCATCACAGACCCGCAGGCCAGAATGCCGAACAACGACGCGTATTTTACAATTCCTGCCATATGCTCACCCGATTATCCTGTTTTGTACAAAATACGTTACAATATTACATTCGCGGCTATCCTGACCTGAATACCCCCTCAGAGCAAGACTACAGGCAAACCATAAAACCCCTGATTTTCACTTACAAAAGCTCCGTCCCAAAGGTGGTTTTTGCACTTCATGCGTAAAAACAGGCCGGGCTTTTACGTTTATTTCGCATTCGTAAAATTTACTGATATCTTTAGTACGCAAACAGCATTACGGTCGAAGAAACCAGAAAATAAAAAAAATTCTCAGAATGTATCTGAGTGGCCATTTATCTGCTCAAGAACCTCCTGAGCCAGCTTACGGGTCACCTTCCCTCCGGATTCCAGAGCCAGATTATCCAGCCGCTCTGTCATATCTCTGATCACACCAGCATTGCGTGGCAGGCGCCTGAGCAGCCAGTCTGTAACTGACTGCCCCACCACAATTTGACGTTCAGCCAGCAAACGCAAAAATAAACGCCGCAGCAAAGCCTCTTCTGCCGGACCAATGGGCACAGAAGTCGTGGCACGCAAACGGCTCACCAGATCTGGCAGAGCGACAGACCAGCGTGCAGGAGGTGTACGGGCAGTCATTAAAAGAGAAATGCGCCGCTCACGTGACATATTAATAAGATGCAGCAGGTCACGCTCCTGCGACACACAATCTGCATTATCAAGTGCCAGAGCACTCAGCTTTTCATGCGAAAGAGCAGCAACATCTGCATTACAGAGACGGGTTCCATCGATAACGGGTGCACCGTGCCGCCCTGACCAGACCGAAAGCAGATGCGTTTTGCCTGTACCCTCATCACCCCACAACACCAGACGACCCTCTGGCCACTGCCACCGGGCCTCCGGATCCAGAACCCAGATACGCGCCGCTGCATTAGAGGGGGCTGCAACAAAATCAGATCGTTCGAATCGGGAATGACGCATAAATGGCAACGCTGTCTGCCCGTTTCCTCTTACTGACGATGCTGTCTGAAAAACTTCCTGAGCTGATTTCACCCCGCCTTCTTTGGCCAGTTTTTCCTTCTGATCGAAGGTTTTTCCCTGCCTTTTCAGAAATTCGGGGTTATCATGCACTGATTTTTATTCCGTTATTCCGTTTCAAGCCGCTTTGCGTGTCGCGCGACCTGCCGTAAAGACTTCCTCACAAATCTGTACACTCTGTACCATCACATCGATTCCTTAGCAAAGTAAGTGTGCCATTATGACGTCTTCTTCCAGTTCATCCTCCGGTCTGACATATCGTGACTCTGGTGTGGATATTGAAGCAGGAGAAGCCCTGATCGATGCCATCCGCCCGGCTGCCAGCGCGACCGATCGTCCTGGCACCATGGGTGGTCTTGGCGGCTTTGGTGCATTATTCGACCTGAAGGCTGCCGGCTTTAAAGACCCTGTTCTCGTTTCATGCACCGATGGTGTCGGCACGAAGCTGACCCTCGCCATTGAAACCGACCTGCATGAAACAATCGGCATTGACCTGGTTGCTATGTGCGTCAACGACCTGATTGTACAGGGTGCTGAGCCTCTGTTCTTCCTTGACTATTTTGCAACAGGCCGCCTCTCCGTTGACAACGCAACACGCATTGTCAGAGGCATTGCCCAGGGCTGTAAAGATTCCGGCTGTGCGCTGGTTGGTGGCGAAACTGCTGAAATGCCAGGGATGTATGCTGATGGTCATTACGATCTCGCTGGTTTCTCAGTCGGTGCGGCAGAGCGTGATAATCTGCTGCCCCGTAACATCGCAGCAGGCGACACACTGATTGCCCTGCCTTCATCAGGCATTCACTCCAACGGCTACTCACTTGCACGCCGTATCGTTGCTGATGCACATCTGACCTGGACAGACCCGGCTGCCTTCGCTCCGGGCCAGTCACTGGGTGAGGCACTGCTCACACCAACACGCCTGTATGTAAAACCTGTTCTGACTTTACATCGTGCAGGCCTTCTCCACGCGGCTGCCCACATTACCGGCGGCGGCCTGCCTGGTAATCTGCCTCGTGTTCTGCCCAATGGCCTTGACGCCGTTATCACTGCAGAGTGGCCGGTTCCTGGTGTATTCAGCTGGCTTGCCCGCACAGGCAATGTCGAAAATGAAGAGATGCTGCGCGTCTTTAACTGTGGCATTGGTATGGTGCTGATTACCGACAAACCTGATGACGTTCTGGCCATGCTCAGAGAGGCAGGAGAGCCTGCCACGGTAATCGGTCATATTGAGCAGGCCGCCGACAGCACCGCTAAAGCAGGTCTGAAAATGCAGGCCTGCCCTGATTTTCACCAGGTTTAAAAATGACTAAAACACCTGTCGCATTACTTATCAGTGGCCGGGGCAGCAATGCCACGGCTCTGATTGAAGCCTGCAAAGCAGAAAATTTTCCTGCGCAGGTCTGCATTGTTATCAGCAACAACCCTGAAGCTCCCGGACTTGAAGTTGCACGTCAGGCCGGCTTGCGCACCCAGGTTGTTGACCACCGCCCGTTTGGTAAAAACCGTGAAGCACATGAGCAGGCTTTGCATGCCTGCCTGACTGAAGCGGGAGCTGAACTGATATGCCTTGCCGGGTATATGCGTCTGCTCACCCCGTGGCTGACAAGCACCTGGGCCGGCCGGATGCTCAACATCCACCCCAGTCTTCTGCCTTCTTTCCCTGGCCTGCACACACATGAACGTGCTCTTGAAGCTGGTGTACGCTTACATGGCTGCACCGTTCATATCGTAACAGAAGATATGGATGAAGGGCCAGTTCTTGGTCAGGCGGCTGTACCTGTCCTGCCAGGCGACACGGCAGACGCTCTTGCCGCACGTGTTCTCAAGCAGGAGCACCGCCTTTACCCGACAGTTGTGAAGCATTTTCTGGACAAAACTGCTCCGGCCTGCCAGGGCGGGGAAGCATTACTGGTAGGCTGACCGCCCGCCCTTCGACATACTTCGCGCAGTTGCGCAATCTGATAGTGAGCTGATGACAGCAGAATCCCGCCGCCCTCATGGAAAACGCCCCCCTGCGCGCAAGAAAAATATACAGCCGCAGCCTGACCCGACGCGTGATGTCGCCTTTGATATCCTTTGTGGCGTAGTCGAGCACAGACGCATGCTTGAGGGTTCTCTCTCAAAGTCTGCGACACAACATAATGCTGAACCCCGTGACAGAGCAGCAGCCCACCGCCTGGCGGCAGCAACCTTACGCCATATGGGTACATTGCGGGCTGTGCTGGAACCCTTTTTACGCAAAGAGCCGCCTGAACCCGTACGTATTGCTCTGATGATGGGCTGCGCACAGCTTCTGTTCCTTGATGCGCCCCCTCATGCTGCTGTTGGCACAACTGTCTCTCTTCTGCGCCGTCGCAAGCTGGCTCCTTTTGCTGGTCTGGCAAATGCCGTACTACGTAAAGTTGCTGACCAGGGCAAAACGCTGCTGGATGGTATTGATCAGGAACGCCAGAACATTCCTGCATGGCTCTGGACAGCATGGAACAAACTGGGAAAAGGTACCCCGCGTGCTATTGCCCGTGAACTGTGTGATGAGGCACCTCTCGACCTGACATTGCGCCCTGGCATAACCTCCCCGCTGACAGAGATGGGGGTTGTATTGCCAAACGGTTCTGTACGCCTGCCTGCCGGCACGCGCGTCAGCGAACTTCCTGGTTATGATGAGGGCACATTCTGGGTACAGGACGCCGCAGCAACCCTGCCCGCACGGCTGCTTAATGCACAGGCCGGCGAACTGGTGGCAGATTTGTGTGCCGCACCGGGTGGTAAAACAGCTCAGCTCGCTTTTACTGGTGCAACAGTTACCGCTGTTGAACAAAACACCAGCCGCCTGAACCGCCTGCACGAAAATATGGAGCGTCTGGCATGCCCGGCAACCGTTATTCAGGCTGATGCCACCACATGGCAGCCTGACGCGTTGCAGGATGCTATTTTACTTGATGCTCCGTGCTCTGCGACCGGCACCATCCGCCGACACCCTGATGTACTGTGGGTCAAACGCCCGCAGGACCTGCCTGCCCTCACCAGGCAACAGGACCAGATGCTCGAAGCAGCCAGAACTATGCTCAAACCTGGCGGTCGCCTGATCTACGCGGTCTGCTCCCTCCAGGAAGAAGAAGGACCAGCAAGAGCACGCGCCGCCGTAGCCATGGGCTGGAAACCATCTCCGTTTACGGCTGAAGAACTCAGCTTTTTACCTGAGGCCCTGACGCCTGAAGGCTGGCTGCGCACCCACCCGGGCCTGTGGGCTGATAAGGGTGGTATGGACGGATTCTTTGCCGCACGTTTTATCTGTCCTGAAAGGTAAATTCTTTATCAGCGAGAGTTGCAAGTTGTCGTTTTATTGCCAATACTTCAATGCATGACAGCACTGACACGTACTCTTATCGCACCGAGCATCCTCTCCGCTGACTTTGCCCGCCTGGGTGAGGAAGTACAAGCCGTTGATAAAGCTGGCGCAGACTGGATTCATCTTGACGTGATGGACGGGCACTTTGTGCCCAACCTGTCGTTTGGCCCGCCTGTTGTCAAAGCACTGCGCCCTCACAGCACATTACCATTTGATGTGCACCTGATGATTGAGCCAGCTGACCCCTACCTTGAGGCCTTTGCAAAAGCCGGAGCCGATCACATTCTTGTGCATGTTGAAGCCGGTCCTCATGCGCATTACCTGCTTCAGCGCATACGAAAAATGGGCGTTAAACCAGGTATTGTTCTCTGCCCTGCGACCCCGCCTGAAGCGGTCAGTGAACTCCTCGATATTACTGATATTATTCTGGTCATGACGGTTAACCCAGGTTTTGGCGGCCAGGAATTTCTTCAGAGCCAGCTTGGGAAAATACGGCGTATACGTGACATGATCACGCACTCAGAGCGTGATATCAGACTATCTGTTGACGGTGGTATAAACCCGGAAACTGCACGACTGGCGGTGAATGCTGGCGCCGATACGCTTATTGCCGGCAGCTCCGTTTATAATCAAAGTGATTATGCTAAGGCCATCGCAGCATTACGCGTATAACTCTTATTTAAGTCTTTCTGTTCTCTAACCTCCGGAGCATATTTCCTCAGATGCCACTGCGCCGCTGGACCCGCGATACCCGCCTTGCTTTTGCCATGCGCAATCCGGTCAGGTGGAGAAAGCCAATGCCGGAGTCCCCGGCTCAGACCCTGCGCGACCCATGGCCGGGAAACCCCGCTACAGGCGAGCGTCTGGTCCATAACCAGACATACTTTGAGGGAGTAACCCGTAAGCTTCACTATGGCATCTGGGATGATTCCTCATGGCCCGAGACCTACCGCAGGTGGCTTCAGAGCTTTGAATGGCTGCGTGACCTGCGTGAACTGGGGGCCGAGTCTGCCCGTATCAAAGCGCGCAGCCTGGTCTCATCATGGATCCATATTCCTGCTGCTGAGCGCCAGGTTTCAGACCCGTCAGTTACCGGCACCCGCCTGACAGCCTGGCTTTCATATTACGATTTTTTTGCAGCGACTGCTGATGAACCTTTCCGTGAGGCTCTTATCAAAGCCCTGATTATGGAAGGGCGTTCTGTTATCGCTCTGATGCCCGAATATGCCAAAGGATGGCATGCGCTCACAGCTATGAAAGGGTTACTGGGTGTTGCTATCGCTCTGCCTCAGTTTAAAGAGTTTCTCGCATGTTATCTGAAGCTAAGCCCACACCTTATTACACAACAATTTCTGGCTGATGGCACTCATATTACGCGTAACCCTGACCATCAGCTCAAAGCTGTCAAAGAAATAGCTGAAATTCTGAGCTTTCATCAGACGGCGCGCCTGTCTATCCCCCCCAATCTGACCGCCATGACAGAACGTGCCGTCGCAGCCCTGCGCACTATGCGCCATAATGACGGCGGCCTCATGCTTTTTAATGGTAGTTCAGAGCATGATTCTGCGACAATTGAGCATATTCTGAACCGTGCCTCACGCTCACGTATTATGGCGTCAAGCCTGGCTGATGGCGGCTATACCCGCATGGCAAGTGGCCGTGCTTTGCTGATTGCTGATACTGCGACCTGCGCTCCTTCAGGCCATGACAAAACAGCCCATGCCGGTATGCTGTCATTCGAATTTGCATCAGGCCGCAGTCGTATCATCGTCAATTGTGGCTCCAGCACACAGCCCGGGTGGAATAAAGCGCTGCGACAGGCTGCTGCCCACTCTGTTCTTGAATTTCCGGATATCTCACCTGTCGATATCCAAAAAGATGGCAGCATTGCCCATCGCCCTAAGATTACAGCAGCCCAGGCCAGCCAGAGTGGAGCCAGCTGGCTCCACATGACGCATGATGGTTTTGAATCCCGGGGGGGTGGCATTTTTACACGCCTGCTTTATCTCAGTGCTGATGGTCAGAGTCTGCGCGGAGAAGACTCTCTGCCTGGCGGCACCCGGACTGATTTCTGCGTGCGCTTTCATCTGCACCCCAATGTTACAGTTGAAAAAACCAGTCATGGGCTCCTGTTACACACAGATGAAGAAAGCTGGCTGTTTCAGTCTGATGCTCTGGCAACAGTGGAAGAAAGCGTCTACCTTGGCACGTCACAACGACAGCCGACCCTCCAGATTGTACTGACTCCTTCTGTTCCTGAAAAAACACAGCCGGAAGAAAAAACAGAAGCTGTAGAAAACAGAGAAATACCTGTCTCTGACAATGCAGATCTGGCCCTTACGGAATCTGACGATACGGTCCCTGCCTTCCTGAATATGGCTCCGGTCAGTCCCGCTCCACAGGTTGCAGCAGAACAACAGGTCAGTATTCCTGAGCAGGAAGCACTTCTCTCCTTCACAGAAAACTCAGTGCCTGAAACCGGGGAAGAGGATGATTACGCACCAATTCCGCGTGATCCACCCCCGGCAGACAGCATCCCGACACTGTTCGAAGGCGTTACACGCCTGCAGTACGACAATACCCGCGCACGCAACCATGCCGCAGCCTCTCAGACCACGCTCAGCCGGGCAGAGGCCACTGCTGCACTCCATGCTCGTCGATTAGAAAAAGAAAGACAGATTACCCCTCAGGACACACCTTTGTCGGCTGAGTTCCTGGCCCGCCGGGGCCAGCAGACACAGCCTGTGCCGTGCCCCCCCATAAAATGGGCTCTCACACTGGTGAGTGAGCCGTAGCAGATGAAAATTCTTGAAGTCACAAATGTTGATTTCGCTCTGAACCACTTTCTCCTGCCATTAATGAGACGCTTAAGAGAAGAAGGGCATGAGGTGGTCGGTGTGTGTGCCGATGGACCTCTGCTCGACAGACCTCGCGCAGAAGGCTTTCGGATTGAAACTCTCCCCTTTGTCCGCTCTTTTTCTCTGCCCGGGCAAATCAGAGCTTTCTGGAGCCTCATTCGCCTCATAAAACGCGAAAAACCGGATATGGTACATGCTCATATGCCCATTAGTGGCATACTTGCGCGACTGGCTGCTGCCATATGCCGTGTTCCTGTCGTCGCCTATACATGTCATGGCTTTCTCTTTAATCAGCCAGGGTCAAAAGCACGCCGCATGCTGGCGGTTATGCTTGAAAAATTATGCGGACATCTGACAGATATCTATCTGACAGTATCCTCAGAAGAAGCAGAAGATGTCCGACGACTGCGAATCCATCCGCAGCCACACGCTGTTGGAAACGGGCGGGACAGCAGCGTTTTCAGGCCAGACCCTGAAGCAAGACAACGCATACGTGACAGTTTAATGACAACGGAAAGCACACCGGTTATCATCGCAGTGTCACGCCTGGTACGCCACAAAGGTTACCCCGAGCTGCTGGCAGCTATGGCCTCTGTACCGGATGCAGAGCTCTGGATAGTTGGAGAACGCCTCCCCTCAGATCACGGTGCTGATTTAGAGGCAAACTTTGAACAGGCACACTATATTCTGGGAAGCAGGCTGAAATGTCTGGGATACCGCACTGACATTCCCGCTCTTCTGGCTGCAGCGGATATTTTCACACTACCCAGCCACTTTGAAGGCCTGCCAATGTCGGTTATTGAAGCTATGATGACCGGGCTGCCTGTTGTCAGCACAGACATTAGCGGCCCCCGTGAACAGGTTATTCAGAATGTTACTGGTCTTCTTGTTCCGCCAGGCACGGCAGAACCCCTGGCGAAGGCTCTGAAAACACTCTCAGAAAACAGCACGCTGCGTCATCAGATGGGACAGGCCGGCCGACACAGAGCACTGGAATATTTTGAAGAAAAAAATATCATCAGCCACACTGTCAGACTACTGCTCTCAGGAGCCTGACTATAGTGTATTATTACTGCGCAGCAGAGGCCGGCTGAGATTTATCTGTAACCGCAGCTGGTGGCGAAGCGGGTTTCTTATCACCCTCCTGCAGAGCAGGCTGTTTCAGTAATCTGACTGTAAAACGTGAAGGAGACGCCGCCAGACGCGCACCGCTGCGCGCAATATAATCGAGGCGTATTCTGACCCCGTTATCATTTTCCATCAGAAGACCGCTCACCCCACGCCCCAGGGTTGCCTCTCCGCTCAGAGCCCAGAAGGTGCCGGCAAAATCTTCAATACGCTGAAGGTTATATACCTGCCCGACACTCTGGCCACTCGAGTAACCAACTGCCGCGGCAGAGGCTCCCTTAATACTAAAGGGGTAAGAACGGCCACCATAATTGAGAACGCCCCCACCCCAGGTGTACCCTACGCCAAGATCAGCTGATTTTGTATGAAATGTCACTTCACCCGTTTTAGGGCCAAGAGGTGACTGCGCACACGCAGAAAGAGACCATAAAGCGCAGCAAACTGCAGCAGAAAAA
Organism: Acetobacter sp. DmW_043; assembly: GCF_002153485.1. Classification (NCBI taxonomy): domain Bacteria; kingdom Pseudomonadati; phylum Pseudomonadota; class Alphaproteobacteria; order Acetobacterales; family Acetobacteraceae; genus Acetobacter; species Acetobacter sp. DmW_043. The sequence continues at coordinate 157,825 of NZ_JOMN01000015.1, forward strand.
ACATGAACAGATGCAACACGCATCAAATGGCTCCTTATATGAAAACCAGCCTGTCCATCGTTCCTGGATCACAGAACAGATTCAGACTATCCGCATTTTAACATGCGCCAACAAAAGAAAAAACTGAACTATTCCAGAGAAAGAGATAATTTATAAAAAAAAGAAAAAATCTTTTTGATTTGAAACCAATAGAATGTTGTTTTTATCTGCTCCACAAAGGATTGTCCAGCTTTTCAAGAAAGGCGTGATGTGCTGTCAGCTCCTGTTCTGACGGCACAATCCTAATCACCCGACGATGAGCAGGTCCGCTGTAGACTGCACCAGCCAGCTGCTGCTCGTCATCTGCTGTGAGCCCCAGACCACGCTGCCGCCCTCCCATAAGCTCAACATAAACATCTGCCAGAAGTTTACAGTCGAGCAGAGCGTTATGTGTTGTTCTGGCAGACAGATCGACCCCAAAACGACGACACAGAGCATCAAGACTATTGGGCATGCCGGGAAAACGCTCACGGGCCATATCAAGCGTATCGACCATACGGCTCATATCAAGTGTCGGGTACCCTGCCTTTTTCAGCTCTGCATTCATAAACTTAAAGTCAAAGCGGGCATTATGCGCGATGAGCGAAGAATCCTGTACGAACTCAATAAAGCCCTCAGCAACAGCCGCAAATTTTGGCTTTCCGGCAAGGTCTGCCGCTGTAAAACCATGCACCCGGGTTGCTTCCTCGGGCACATCACGCTCAGGGTCAATCAGCACATGAAATGCTTCGCCCGTAGGCATATCATCAATCAGCTCAAGAGCGGCAATCTCAATAACCCGGTCGCCTTTTTCGGGGTCAAATCCTGTTGTTTCTGTATCAAACAGAACTGAGCGCTTCATTGTTTCATCATCCTGATTAACGACTGTACCTGCTGTATAGTCTGCCGCACTGTACCTCCCGTTCTGATAACACGATCAGCACGCCGCCTTTTTTGCCGGTCTGGCATTTGCCTGGCAATGAGCCTGCGGGCCTCAGCTTTAGTTATACTGCGCCGCAGAGCAACTCGCCCGGCCTGAATGCGTGCAGGTGCAGAGACAACGACAATATAATCACATAATCTCCAGGCACCGGCTTCAAACAGGAGTGGAATATCTAACACCACCCAGCGGGCTCCCTGCTGCCTGTGCCTGCGCAAAAATTGCGTACGCTCAGCCCATACCATCGGATGAATTATCTTCTCAAGCTGCCGGAGAAGAGCAGGCTGCTGCACAACAGCGCGCCTTAATGCCCCCCGGTCCAGATGACCATCACTCACCGATTCAGGCACCAGCTGCGCGATAAATGGTAATGCCTTACCATGATCAGCCTGCAGGGCGCGTACCGTCGCATCAGCATCAAACACGGGAAAACCTGCACGGGACAGAAAAGCTGCCACCGTAGTTTTTCCCATCCCCATACCACCGGTCAGACCAAGAACGCGCATCGGAACCCTGTATTTTTCCTGCTACAAACTCTGACGCACAAAAGCTTCAAGCTGTTCATCGACCTGCGGGTCCTGACCAAACCACTCACGAAAACCAAGCCGCGCCTGATGAAGGAGCATACCCAGCCCGCCTGCAGTTTTCAGTCCCTGTTTTTGCGCCTGTGCCAGCAAAGGTGTCAGCAAAGGAACATAAACAATATCGGCAACAATCAGAGACGATGATGCCTGAGCCAGAGAGGGACAGAATAACGGGTCAGGCCCACCCTCCATACCAAGAGAGGTGGTGTTAACCAGCAGGTCATATGCTCCAAGCCTGCTCTCCCATTCATCCCATGCCACCCTTTCAAGCCCCGGAAGAGCCTGAGCCAGAGCTTCTGAGCGGGCCTCTGTGCGGTTTGTTACTGCGACATGCAAACCTGCATCCTGCAAAGCTGCTGCAACAGAGCGTGCAGCTCCACCTGCCCCCAGCAGCAGAGCTTTTCCCTGCGGCGCATGACCCGCGGCTTTCATACTGGCAACGAAACCGCTGCCATCTGTTGACACCCCTCTGATACGCCCGTTTTTTTCAAAAATCAGCGTATTGACCGCCCCTGCACGTTTTGCCGAGTGATCAAGCTCATCCACCAGGGCGTAAGCTGCTTCTTTATGGGGGATAGTAACATTGGCTCCTTTGAATCCGGCGGCCTGAAGCCCCCTCACAGCTAATTCGAACTGACCAGGCTGAACAGGCAGCGGTACATAAGCACCATCAATACCATAACGGCGCAGCCAGTAATTATGCAGCAAAGGAGAGCGTGAATGCTCAACAGGCCAGCCAATGACACCGGCTATACGGCCATGACCTGTAAGGATAGCTGAGGGAATATCTGTTTTAACGCTGGACATTATGAAACCTGTTCGCGTGCAGAGGCTGTTTCGCCCCCGTATTTCTGGCAAAAGATGCTCCATGCCTGCGGCAGCAGACGGGCCAGGCGCTGTGCCCATTCGAGCTGCCCCTGCGGACTGGCGATCAGATCCTGGCGAATTTCAAGCTCGATATAAGGCAGGCTACGCTGCTCACCATGTTTTGGCACAGTATAGTCAGAGGTATCTGTCAGAGCATAAGGCTCATTATCCCCTACAGTCAGTCCCTCTTCACGCAAAAGCGCGATCATAATATGTGCCAGACGTGAATCGTGATTATGCAGCAAACCAGCATGCCAGGGCCGCTTTACGCCATTCATTTCAGGGGTGAAGCTATGCAGGGAAACAATAACTGAAGGCAGAGCTGCGGCCTGACGTGCATCCAGCTCGCGGGTAATACGATCATGATAAGGATGCAGGATAGTCTCTTCACGCTCTTTGCGCTGCGCGGGCGATAAATTCTGGTTCCCTGGCACCAGCGTACCATCACTAACTGTCACAACAGAAGTACGATGTCCGGGAGCACGATTACAGTCGATCACCAGGCGAGAGCACACCTGTTCTATCAGCACGCACTCTAACAAGCCTGATAAAATACGGCCGACACCATCAATGCCAATATCCCACCCGATATGCCGCGCACGCTCTGCCGCACTCAGCCCCAGATCCTGCAGGTGAGACGGAATTACCTGTCCGGCATGGTCACTAAGCAGAACAAACGGTGACCCCCCTCTTTTACCAGAGACGGCAACCCATTTGCTCTCAGCCTCTGCCGCTTTTGTCATCACCCCATACCCTCTCTGGCTGCTGTCGTGTTCTGCCAGACACTATAATGGACAAATGCAGAGAGAGCACCCTTATGCCAGGAAAAACTTTCATGACATTTGCACTGTCATTAGCATGAAAAGTGAAGAATATTACGATTAATTAAACAACCCGCGTAATCCATCCTTATTTTAACTATCAATTTGAAATATCAGATAATATAAAATATTTTTACATTATTTTATTGCAGAAAGAAACAATATGACTCAGGAGCGTGTAAATAAAGCGATTGATTTTTTAAAGGAAGCGACAGATTATTTAAAAAATCACCCTGAAAAATTCAAAAATAATAAAGATTCATCATCAGAAACAAAATACAACGATATCGAAAGTAAAATCAAAGATTTTGTAAATTTAAAACTGTCTGAATCTATAAAATACAAACCAAAAATAGGCGTCTTCGGAAAGACCGGTGCGGGAAAATCATCTCTCTGCAATGCTATTTTTGGCAAAAAAATATCTGAAGTATCTGATATTAAAGCCTGCACCCGGACACTTAATGAAATACCAGTCGGCAACATGACTCTGGTCGACGCGCCTGGCATTGGTGAAACCATAGAGAGACATATAGAATACAGGAATCTCTATAAAGAATTCGCTCAGCAATGTGACCTTATTTTGTGGGTTATGAAAGCTGACGACCGTGCTTATGCCGAAGCTCAGGATATATATGAAAATGATCTGAAGTCTGGGTGTCCGGTATTTATTGTTTTATCTCAGGTAGATAAAATAGCTCCCCATCGGGAGTGGAACTGGGACACATTTGAGCCCGGACCTAATCAGATTAAAAATATTGAAGAAAAAATTAACGAGATCAAAGATGCCTTTCGCATTGATCCCTCGCACATATCGTATGTCTCGATCGATACCGAGGCATCGGAAACAGATATCAATTTTAATCTGGAAACGTTACTTGAAAGAATAATATCTACTATACCCAACAAAAAAAAGCATCCATCTACAGAGAGACAAAAAAAGAAATAAGAACTGAAAAAATAGAAAAGAAAGTAGAAAAAGGATTTATAGAATACGCTCTCGATACAGCTGAAGAGTTTGCCTATAGGTATTTTCCTGTTCTTAAAACGCCTTTTTTTAAAGAACCAATTCGCAAAATTAAAGAATATATAGCAAACGGAGCGAAATCTCTTTTTAAATCGTTTTTTGGTTAAACGGACGACACATCTTCGCATCAAATCTTCAGGCATTTACATCTGCGGGAATTTGCACCACAGCCTCTGCATCAGTAAACTACATGTCCGATCAGGACTTCAGGGATACAGGCAGGGGCTGGATAATGTCTGCGGACAAGACAAACGACACAAACACCTCATCACAGGCAAACACCAACGCACAATGGGGCGGGCGGTTTGCTGGTGGTCCATCAGACATTATGCAGGCGATTAATGCCTCTGTCAGTTTTGATAAGGCCTTATGGAAACAGGATATTGAAGGCTCGCTCGCTCATGCGGCCATGCTGGCTCACACCGGCATTATCACCCGTGAGGATGAATCTGCCATTCGTGATGGCCTGGCTGCCATTCGCGGTGATATTGAAGCGCAGCGCTTTGATTTCTCTGAAGCACTGGAAGATATTCATATGAATATTGAAGTGCGCCTGTCTGAACGTATTGGCGAAGCAGGTAAACGCCTGCACACAGCCCGCTCACGTAATGACCAGGTGGCTACGGACTTCCGCCTTTGGGTGCGCGATGCCATTGACGGCCTCGACCAGCAGGTCGCCTCGCTCATGCGTGCACTGGCAACCCGCGCTGAAGCACATGCAGCTGACCCCATGCCCGGCTTTACGCATCTGCAAACTGCACAGCCCGTTACCTTTGGCCACCATCTGATGGCCTATGTTGAAATGCTGGCCCGTGACCGGGGCCGCCTGAGTGACACACGCAAACGCCTCAACGAGTGTCCACTGGGTTCAGCGGCGCTGGCAGGAACATCCTTTCCGATTGACCGTCAGATGACAGCACGACTGCTTAAGTTTGACCGGCCTACAGCAAATTCACTCGACGCAGTCTCTGATCGCGACTTTGCTCTCGAGTATCTGTCTGCTCTCTCCATCATGGCAATGCATCTCTCACGCCTGGCCGAAGAAATCGTCATCTGGTGCTCGTCTCCCTTCTCATTCATTCGCCTTTCAGATGCTTTTACAACCGGCTCATCCATCATGCCGCAAAAACGTAACCCTGATGCCGCAGAGCTTATCCGCGCAAAAACCGGGCGGATGACTGGCAGTCTGGTCGGCCTGCTGACCGTGATGAAAGGTCTGCCCCTGGCTTATGCAAAAGACATGCAGGAAGATAAAGAGCCTGTTTTTGCAGCAACTGACGCGGCTGTGCTGTCACTGGCTGCCTGCGATGGCATGATACGTGACATGACGGCCAATACAGAAAAAATGCGCGCACTTGCCGGCTCTGGCTTCTCAACCGCAACAGACATCGCCGACTGGCTGGTACGTGTACTTAAAGTACCTTTCCGCACAGCGCACCACATTACCGGCCGGCTGGTTGCCAGAGCGGAAGCAAAAAATATTGGCCTGTCAGAACTTTCTCTTGCTGAAATGCAGGCAGAAGAAGCCGGGATCACCGATGACATTTTCTCGGTTCTGACGGTTGAAGCCTCCATTGCCTCACGCACCAGCGAAGGCGGAACAGCAGCATCTAACGTCAGTCGTGAAGCAAAGAAATGGCTGGCTGCACTGAACAGAGTCTCAGCATGAAACGTCTCCTCTGCGGCTTAATAGCCGTGACTTTTCTGGCGCTTCCACTTAGCGGGTGCGGTAAAAAAGGTTCACCGCATCCCCCGGGGCCGGCAAAAGATGTTATATACCCCCGCACCTATCCACCCAATGATTAACCAATAATGCGAAAGACATGAGTATATGTTTTTCGCTCTCTGTGATTATATAAATTAAATTTAAGGTTTTAAGACATCTCAATGGCCGACTCTCTTTCTCACGCAGGCACATCACCTTCGGTAGCTGACCTTCTGGCTGCCCGCCCCAACCTGAAAATGGATGGTGTAAGCGGCCTTTTAATGGATGGTGTCTCACTCAGCACTATTGCTGGCAAAGTCGGCACTCCATGCTGGGTGCTTAGCGCAAACACACTGCGTACCCGTATGCAACGCCTGAGTGCAGCAATGCAGCAGATCGGTTCAGAGGTTTCTATTCACTATGCTGTTAAAGCAAATGACCATCTTGCGGTCCTGTCTCTCCTCCGTCAGGAGGGTGCAGGTGCAGACATCGTCAGCGGGGGTGAATTAACCCGCGCACTAAAAGCCGGCATAAAAGCAAGCGACATTGTTTTTTCAGGAGTTGGGAAAACTGATGCTGAGCTCGAGGCCGCTCTTGGCGCTGGTGTCGGCCAGATTAATGTTGAGAGTAAGGAGGAGCTCGAAATTCTGTCAGCTCTTGCCCAAAAAAACGGAAAAACAGCAACCATCACCCTGCGGGTTAACCCCGATGTTGATGCCAGAACGCATGCAAAAATTACGACCGGCCTGGCTGCGAATAAATTCGGCATTGCGTTTGAAGAAGCACAGGCACTTTATGCTCATGCCCTGACACTCCCCGGGCTCGCCCCTGTCGGGTTTTCAACGCATATCGGCAGTCAGATTACTTCTGCAGCGCCCTACCGTGCAGCCTATGCACGTATGGCAACCCTCATTCAGTCAGCCCGCTCTGCCGGCCTTGATGTCTCTGTTATGGACTGTGGCGGTGGCCTGGGAATCTCTTACTGCACGGAAACAGAAGGGCAGCCTGAAGCCCTGGCCGGCGCCATTAAAGCCGAGCTTGGACACCTTAACCTCAAACTGGCCATTGAACCAGGTCGCTGGCTGGCCGGGCCCGCCGGCATATTGCTGTCGACAGTTATTTTGCGCAAAGAGCATGCCTCAGGTGTGCCATTCTGCATTATTGACGCTGCGATGAATGACCTTGCACGCCCCAGCATGTATGACGCCTGGCACGGCATTATACCCCTCAGCGCACATGAAGCCGCCGGCCCGGTTGCCCCGGCTCATGTTGTCGGGCCTGTATGTGAAAGCGGTGACACATTTACACGCGACCGCGACCTTCCCTCCTTACAGCGCGGCTCACGCGTAGCCATCCTTGATGCCGGTGCTTATGGTGCCGTCATGAGCTCAACTTATAACACCCGCCCTCTGGCTGCTGAGGTGATGATTGATAACGGAACCTGGCATATCATACGCGAAAGACAGCAGACTGAAGAGCTGTGGCGTCATGAAATTGTACCCTCAGCCCTGACCTGATGCCTATGACAGGAGAAACGCAACGCCTCTCACTCAATGCAAAACTTGTCGCAGTGCGCAAGCGTGCTGCTCAGATTTTGCAAACGGAAGCATACTGGAGGGCTTTCCTGCCCACTCTGGGCCTGGTTGCGCTTTATATCCTGGCAGCCCTGCTGCGCCTGCCACACTACCTGCCTGACAGCGTAAGACTTATTTTATTAGCCGGATGGGCCATCCTCTGTGGCAGGCGGCTGTATACCGACCTTAAGCGTATCCCTCCGATATCTCCTCATGCTGCAGATCATCGCATTGAAGAGGTATCAGGCCTTAAAAATCGTCCTCTGACGACACTGACAGACAAACCAGCCGGTTTGCAGGATGTTCACACCACGGCTTTATGGCATGCACATAAAGCACGGACTCTCTCTGAAATCGTGACACTCAAAGCAGGCTTTCCACGCCTGTGGCCTCACACTTTTTTCAGCCGGTTTGCCACTCTGGGCCTGATTGCCGCTCTGAGCGGTGTCTTCGTGCTTGCCGGGTACTCCGCTCCCGGGCGCATACTTGCAGCTTTTGTCCCTGACTGGGATGATCCTGATACCCCCATGCCACATGTGGAAGCATGGATTACTCCCCCCTCCTATACCTCAGCCATGCCTGTTTTTCTGGGGAGTGCGGCATCGAACCCCAGCGTGCCACAAAACGCAAAACTTACAGCTATCGTCACAGGCACAGATACCGCTCCGGTTCTGAGAACCGGCTATAACCAGATTAAAAACTACAAAACCACACGCCTTGATTCACAGAGCTGGAAGCTGGAAGCTTCACTTGAACGCTCAGGTCTCATTCGCCTCAGAGGGCGTGGGCGTACACTTCGCCAGTGGGCAGTCACAATTGAACCAGACGGTGTTCCCTCTGCTGAATGGGGTCCTTCTCCCGGTGCTCAAAAAAATGACTGGCGTACACGCCTGCCCTTTCAGGCCGCTCATGCTTTTGGTCTCGACTCTCTGACCGCTGAGCTGCAACTTGCCCATCCTGGCCGTGGTACACAGCGCACCCTGGCCGTTCCTCTCCCTCTGTCTGGCCATCCGAAATCTGTTAAAGGGGCGGTCTCACCTGACCTTTCCGAAGACCCATGGGCCGGAGAAACTGTAACAGGTCGCATTGTTGCGCATTCTGTCAGCGGGCAAAGCGGCGCCAGCAAACCTGTTACTTTCCGCCTTGGTGCAAGAGTTTTTCACTCACCGGTAGCCCGTGCTGTTCTTGACCTGCGTAAACGTTATGCGCTCGGACAGGAAAACCGGGAAGATACCGCCAGCGACCTGGCCGTACTGGGAGATGCCCCCGGCCCGGTGCAAAACCATACCGGCATGCTGCTTAACCTTGCCGATATTGTTGCTATTCTGAACAACAGACACACAGACAATGAAACTGCACAAATCAGTGCTGTTAACCTGATGTGGGACCTGGCCCTTGATATAGAAGACAGACAAAAAGATAAAAATGAAGCTTCTGCACAGGCCTCACTGGATGTCAGGGCCGCACAGGCTGCCGTGGCTCAGCAGCTTGAGTATATGAACAAAACGGGACGCGGGGACAAAAACGCCCAGCAGGAGCTGAAAGAGCGGATGGCAACCCTCAATAATGCTCTGGCCCGTAAAATGCAGGCTCTGACAGAGCAGGCTATGCGGGATCATACGATCATCCCGGATATGCAAAATTTCTCGCAGGCTAATCAGAATGCCTTCTCAGGCCTGATGAAGCAGATGCAGAAAGACGCCATGAGTGGCAACCCTGAAGAAGCTATGAAGCGCCTGCAGCAGATGGAAGACGCTGCTGAACGCATGCGCAATGCCACACCAAAAGATATGGCTGCAATGGCGCAGCAAATGATTGCGCAGGCAAAAGCAAAAGAACAGGCCGCCGCCTTGCGTGACATGACCAGTAAACAGGCTACTTTGCTTGACCATAGCCAGTCACGCATTGATGCTAATTCCGCTGAAGAAACAGGCGATTCTGAAGATGAGGGGGCGAACGACAACTACCAGTCCATGCCAACCTCTGAACTTTTACGTCAACTCGGCCTGCCCGTCCCTCCTGATGCAGATAACAGCCCTGCGCCACAGACAAATAATAACAACCAGGCGAAACTGCCTGATCCGGCTAAAGCCGAAGCTCAGGCAGCAGCACGCCGTAATGACCGCGCCGTACAGCACGCCCTGCAACGCGCACTTGATGAATTACAAAATGAATTTAAGGACCTGACAGGTAAAACACCACCTGCTTTTGCTGAAGCAAAACAGAGTATGCAGAACGCGATGAAGGCTCTGGGGGATGGAGAGGACACTGTCACCGCCTCTGAACAACAGAAAACCCTTGATGCCCTGCGTAAAGGCCGCCAGCAAATGCAGCAAATCATGAAGGGTGACGGACGAAGTGCTCCCTCCAGCTTTCTGCCATCTTTTGGTATGGGCTCAGGCAAAGGCCAGGGAGACAACAACCAGAACGGAAAAGGTCAGTCCGGCAAGGGTGACGACGGCTCTTCTCCTGTCAGTGATGCAGACGGAAGCGATGGTTCGGACCCAAAACACAGTAAAAACGACCCGCTGGGACGCACAATGGGCAGCGGCAATGACCAGGGACACGATGAAAGCTCAGAAGTGCCTGATAGCGTTGCACGCCAGAGAGCCCGTGATATTGAACAGGAGCTGCGACGCAGAGATTCTGATCGTACCAGATCAAAACAGGAGCTGGACTATCTCGACCGCCTCTTAAAATCTTTTTAACGCATTTGAGGACTGTTCCTATAAGAGCAGTCGATGACATGACAGAAGGCCAGAGTGATGAAGAAGCGTAAATTTTTACCTTTGTTTCACATCATATTTCTGTCCTGTAGTCTTACTATTTCAGGTAAAACACTCTCAGAGGCCCGTGCCGATGGTCCTGATTTTCGCGATCATCTTGCTGGCGTCGGCAATAATGACCCCCGCCAGCGTGTTGATGTACGTCAGATGCCCTGGGCAGCGATAGGACGCGTTCAAACTGAACAGGGGAGCAGATGCACGGGTTTTCTGATTAGCCCGACTGTTGTTGAAACTGCAGCGCACTGCCTGTGGAATTCGGCGACACATCGCTTCGTGCCTGCTTCAATTGTTCATTTCCTTCTGGCCTATAGCGCCGGGCAATACGCAGCACACGCCCGGGTTAAAGAATATATCATCCCTCCGGGTTACACTCCCTTACAGGAAGAACAAAAAGCCGGGCTGGATAAAGCCACGCTGCTGCTCGACCATCCGATTGCCCGGCCTGAAACAATTTTTCACGTTGACGCTACCCAAAATGATATCAAAGCCGGGAACCCGGTTGTTCTTGGAGGGTATGAGCAGAACAAACCTGATGTCATTACAGCTGATGTAAACTGCCAGATTACCGGCATAAGCCGGGACCTGAGCGGGCACCCTCTTCTGGCTCATAACTGCGCAGGCACACACGGCAGCAGCGGCGCACCTTTACTGACAAACACCAGAGATGGCTGGCAGGTTCTGGGCATTCAGACTCTGGCGCATGGTAATGAGGCCGGCGGTTTTGCGGTGTCACTCCTTAAAGCGCCGGATACATCCTCTCAGCCCTGAGCAGATTGTTCTGTTTTTTGCTCCAGTTCTTCGGCCACTTCTTTTGCTGCCTGTTTTTTTACGGTGCTGACATAGTCGCGCAGGTAAGAAGAACTCGCCGAGAATAAAACCACGGCGTAAAACATACTGATCAAAATCTGAAATAGCACACTCAGCTTGGCAATACCCGTCTCGGGGTAAACGTCACCATAGCCAATTGTCGTTGCTGTAACCACACTAAAAAAAATACCATCAATAATAGAAAGAGGGCCACCTGTTGAAAATGAATGATTATCAACATGAGAAAGAAATATATAAAAAACAGAAAATATATAATTAAAAAATATATATGACAAAATCATAGAGATCAGAGCGCCCGGAGCATCAACCCCGAGGCTTTTATCTTTTAATTTTTTTATTTTTATAAGAAATATTTTTACCTGCCTGCTTTTTTCAGCGCCGATAGAATAGAAAGCCTTCGTGCTTTCGACAGCCATGGCAACCGAAACTAAAAATAAAAAGGCCAGTACAAAAATTCCCAGAGAGACCCTGGCAACGCCATATTCATGCGGCGAAATTGCATCAATCAGAGGAAGAATAATCAGATAAAAAAGGAAAAAAACACCTATCACCAAAAGCACAAACCTGACGACATTGTAAAACGTGCTTTTTTGCATTCTTCACCCTAAAGAAAAATCGTTCATTTCATTATTCTTATTGCAGAATGCATAATGTCTTCGTCAGGAACAAGCCCCGCCCGCCACTCAGACTCTCATTGACGTGGTGAGAAGCGCCTGCCTGACATGCCGAATTTATGCGCCTTCAGTTTTTGTTCCTGACGCACTGACATAATTCTCCGGCCCGGGAAACTGGCGTGTTCTGACTGCCTCAGCATAAGCAGCAACTGCTTTATCAATATCGGCAGCAAGCGTACCAAACCGTCTTACAAAGCGCGGAGTGAAATCAGTAAACAAGCCCAGCATATCCTCACCCACCAGGATTTGCCCTCCGCAGGCAGGCGATGCCCCGATACCTATAGTTGGCACAGGCAGGCGGTCACTTAACGCACGGGCCAGCGGTTCAACCGTGCTCTCGATAACGACAGCGCCGGCGCCGGCAGCCACAACAGCATCTGCATCTTTTATAATCTGGTCAGCCTCACTGCCCCGCCCTACTGTTCTGAAACCGCCATGCGTATGAACAGCCTGAGGCTTAAGGCCAATATGGCCAATAACAGGAACCCCTCGCTGAGTAAGGAAATAAATTGTCTCAGCCATTTCTTCTCCGCCCTCGAGTTTAACGCATCCGGCTTCGGTCTGCGCCATCACTCTGGCAGCGGTCTCAAACGCCTGCTGCGGGCTCTTCTGGTAGCTTCCGAAAGGTAAATCGACAGCGACACAAGCCCGACTACTCCCTCTGATGACAGCCTGAGCATGAGCAATCATCATTTCTGTCGTAACACCCAGCGTGGACGGCATTCCGTAAACAACCATTCCCAGAGAATCACCGACAAGCAGCAAATCACAATGAGGGTCCATTAACCGGGCCATAGGCGTAGTATACGCAGTTAACGCAACAATTGGTGTCTCAAGCCTGGCCAGAGAGCGCAATGTATGACGTTTACCTGCTTTATGCTTACTCAAAAAACCGGCTCCTTTTTCTTTTATCTGAAGATGCTTCTGGGGCACTCATACCCATAATGTGCCCTGGCAGACTGCCATATAGAATATTTTATACTAAAAGCATAAAAACCTGCTGCTTAGCCCGTTGACAAGACAGGCTCATCGCTATAGGTCTGTGCTCACCGATACGGAGAGGTGCCCGAGTGGCTAAAGGGGGCGGACTGTAAATCCGCTGGCGTACGCCTACGTTGGTTCGAATCCAACCCTCTCCACCATTTTCCTATAAAAAATAATAGTACTGCAGACATTTGATACTCTGAATTTATCAGATGATTCTGGCATGAAAAATGCCTGAACCGCTGGCTGAGCCAGAAAAATATTCTCCTTATATTTATATCACGATATCAGACTGTTACTCATGAATGATCTTTTTTTAAAAGAGTAAATTAAAATAAAATCCTCTGCTTTTTAAACGTAGCACCTAAGTGCTCCCAATATAGTCACACATAAAAAATGAATTGAAGTTAATCATTAACTAAAATATATTAACTTTAGTTAAGATTAATTCATGAATAAGATTCTGAAAGTTAAGAAAACATCTATTTCTTTCAGAGACGATCTTATAAGGACACTATATTAACATGTCTTTTTTTTCATCTCTCAGACACTCTGCGACCGATGCGGTAAAAAATGCCACGGATAAAATCCATGAAACTGAAAACAAAACATCAGGTTTTGTCGGTAATTTAGAAGATAAACTTTCAGGAGTTTCAAAACTCAAAGACATTGGTAGCAAAATAGAGAATGAGGTATCTGACACAAAAAAGGGAATTTCTGACGCAATAGAAAATAAGATATCCGATACAAAAAAGGGAATTTCTGACGCAATAGAAAATAAGATATCCGATACAAAAAAGAAAATTTCTGACGCAATAGAAAATAAGATCTCTGATACAAAAGAGAGAATTTCTGATATCCCGGTAGTGAAAGATATTAACAAAGCTTATCACATCGCCTTAGACATTAAAGATGCAACAAAGTCACCTGTATCTGCCCTGAATAAGATTTTACCTAAGAACAGCGAGTTATTCTCAAAAATAGTAGATTATACCGCTGGTGGTGTAACAGACGCGCAAAATAAACTTAACAATAGTCGCGTTAACAAGGTCTTTAGTTTTCTTGCATCTATAGAGAAAAGTAAGCTTGCAGGCACAACCTATTCTAATTTGAACTATCTTAACGATCAGGTTGCCATTAAAGCACCAGTTGATCAGGATCTTAGCAAAACACCAACAGTGTCGCAGCTCCTCAATGCTGCCAACGCAGAATTTACAATTGACGGCACCCCCAAAGGACTTACCCCTTTCCTCGTTAATGGCAAGCAGCTCTATACAGTTGATGACGCAACGGGCATGTCTTCGCGCGTGTGGCTGACCGGTGATAATCAGGTTATCATCTCATATCAGAGCACCAGCGGCGGTGATAATATGAGTATCAATCCCGTAGCAGGTGTTGCCGGCATGGCTTCAAATGCTCAGATTTTTAATCAGGATGTGTCTGGAGCGCAGAAAAGTGCTCTGAAGTGGGCGAATAAGGTTGTTCAGGAAGCTGAAGCCCGTGGCATAGACACGAACAATATTTTCGTTACAGGCCACTCTCTGGGGGGCATTGAGGCCTCTTACGTAGCGCAGCAGACAGGCCTGGGCGGCATAGCCTTTTCTGCAACCGGTATTCCCTCATCATCCACAGCAAAAGGTGATGGCTCTAACTTCCTCAGCATCATGGCCTACGGTGACCCGATTGCAAGTTATGCCCGTGACACGAATGGAGGAGCCTCTTATGTCTCCTGGAAAGACGAAGGCGCATCATCCAGCCTCAACCACTATGGCAAGGTTATTCAGGTTGGCTCTGAATCTGACAATGAAGCCCTTCGTAAGACTGTCGCTGGCTGGACCGATGGCACCTTCATTGATCAGATGAAAACTGTTGGTGACGTCTTCAAAGATTTTGTTAAATTTCATACGCCGGTTACACTTGCCTCTGACCTTGGTGTCACACTGACAACCAAGGCAAACTCAAATGGCCTCATGACACTCAATGGTGCAAACGGCACACCGGCTAACATTGGCGGTGATACTATTGGCCAGCTCACAGGCAGCCATTCAGATGCCATGGTAGCCCAGCTGCTCAAAAATAATTCTCTTGCTGCCTGACCATCTCTCCTTATTAACACTACGCACTAACGAAAAGGCCCGAAGTTTTCTTCGGGCCTTTTTTATAAAGACTGCAGGCACTTCATCACAATCTGGTTAGATAATTAAGCATAAAAAATAATTGCTTTATTCCGCTCTATCTTCATATGCTCAAAGATAAAGACGTGTGCATCACCGATGCTGGCTCTCAATAAAATAAAAAAGATATAAATCATGCCCCACACCGGTACCAACTTTGCCCCGCCACTCGCCTCTGCGCCGGAGACTTCTGAAGTCTTACAAACTGTTAGTGCTCAGCCTAAAAGTCGTGCCAAAGCCATTATGCAGGTTGCCAGCGGCAACGTTCTTGAAATGTACGACTTTATGGTTTTCGGCTTTTATGCCGCAGCGATAGGAAAAACTTTCTTTCCTTCATCTGACCCGACAGCAAAACTGATGCTGGCGCTTGCTACATTCGGAGCAGGCTTTCTGATGCGCCCGCTGGGTGCCTTAATCCTGGGTTCATATGTTGATCGTATCGGACGTAAAAAGGGGCTTATCGTTACACTTGGCCTTATGGCAATCGGTACACTTATCGTCACTATAACACCAGGATATGCTGCCATTGGTTTTGCAGCACCACTGCTGATTCTTGCCGGGCGACTGATTCAGGGATTTTCTGCAGGTGTTGAGCTTGGCTCCACCTCAGTTTATTTATCTGAAATCGCGGGACCGCATAATAAAGGCTTTATTGTCTCTTTTCAGTCAGCATCACAGCAGCTTGCTGTTATGGCAGCCGCTGCACTTGGTGTTGGCATGACACACCTTATGTCTCACGAAGAACTCCTCTCATGGGGATGGCGCATCCCCTTTCTTATCGGGTGTCTTATTGTTCCGGTTCTTTTCCTTCTCCGCCGGAACCTGCAGGAAACAGAAGCTTTCTCTTCTGCACATTCACACCCACATTTTGCCGAAATACTACAAACGCTGTCACGTGAATGGCGCATCATTGCCGTTGGCATTCTTATGGTTCTGATGACCACAACTTCGTTTTACATTATCACTGCCTATACGCCTTCTTTTGGCACAGCAGTTTTGCATTTAACCGCTCATGACAGCCTGGTTGTTACGCTGTGTGTTGGCATGACTAACCTCATTCTTCTTCCGGTTTTTGGTGCTTTATCTGACCGTATCGGCCGGAAAAAACTCTTATTAATCGCTACAGTGAGCGGAATAGTCACTGCCTACCCTGCTATGACCTGGCTCGTATCTGATCCTTCTTTTTTCAAACTACTTGGCGTGGAGCTGTGGCTTGCTGTCATTTACAGCATGTATAACGGTGCCGCAGTTGTTTACCTGACAGAAATTGTCCCTCCGCGCATCCGCACTACAGGATTTTCTCTGGCTTACAGCCTGGCAACCTGCGTTGGAGGCTTTACACCTTTCATCTGCACCTCTCTCATTCACGCGACCGGCAACCGCGCCATGCCAGGACTGTGGTTAACTCTGGCAGCATGCAGCGGATTACTGGCCTCACTTCTCGCCCGCCCCTACTCTCATTCACAGTCGAGTTCATCATGACCAGAATTCGCTGTACCGCAGATAATTCACAGCCTTTTTCTCTGAAATGCCGGCCGCTCATTACAGGAGCAGGAATCGTCGGCTCTCTTATGCTGCCGCATTATGCACAGGCTGCATCAGGCAACCCTGAAGTGCAGGAACTGATGCGTATTGTAAAAATGCAGTCACAACAGATGAAAATGCAGTCACAGCAGATTCACGAGCTGCAAACGCGCCTCTCAAAGGTTGAGAAAAAATCAGATACAAAGACTGTTAAGGTGACCTCACTGCCTGCTGCATCTCATACCGCGCATGCACATGTTACTTCAGGACCAGTTGAGCCCGTAAAATTTGCCGGAGATACCTCTCCTGGAATTCAGACTACCACTCCGGTATACCCTCTGAAGGCTGCAGCCCCCGGTTCTTATGCAGCTGTTTCGAGCATCCCAAACAATGCATCACCTGTTATGGGTGTGACATCACAAATTCCTTCAAGTGGCAGTACCACGTCTGTCGGCGGGCTTGTACTGAAATGGGGGCAGGGTCTGCCCACGTTTACAACGCCCGATAACGCCTATTCCTTTAGGGTGCGCGGCCGTATTCTCGCTGATTACGGCGGCTCATTTGGCAGCCGTTACAGCAGCCTCAATGTCTCTCGTACACTGATGCGCGCAGCCCGTCTGGGTGTTGAAGGTCACGCAAGGCAGCTTTCATGGGTTTTTGAAGCCGACTTCTCTGATAACAAACCAGAGCTCATGAGTGCTTTTATGATGTGGAGCCAAAAGGTTCAGAAAAAAACCCTGGACCTTGCACTGGGAAATATTTTTAACGAACGAAGCTTTGATGGCACCACAGGCTCAGCACAGACCGTCTTTCTTGATCGTGACCTGGTCGCGACCACTCTGCTGCCGGTGCGTGGATGGTACGGCATGGGGGGCATGTTCAAAACCATTGGTAAAAACTGGCACGTAGCGGCACAGATAGCCGGCAATAACGTCAATTCCTCCAATGCGACCAACAATATTCGTGATGATATGACCTATGAAGTACGTTCTCACTATATTCCATGGCGCAACAATAATGCTCTGATTCATCTTGGCATCTGGGGTTTCTATGAAGATGTCAAACCCGCAGCAAACTTCTCACAGTCAGTGCGCCTTCTCGCCCGTACTAACGACGCATTTGCAATGCAGTTTGGCCCTACGACTCCAATTTCCAATTCTTTTGCCGGCGGCCTGGAACTGTTTGGTATTTATAAAACCGGCTGGGCTCTTATTGAATATGGCGCACGACATCTGCAGTTTCGTAATACGCTTCCTGTAGCTTCGTCCTATACAGACAAACTCGGCGGTTCAGGCACAATTCAGGCTTTAAGTCTGCAAACAGGCCTGTTCCTCACCGGTGAAACTCCAAACTATTTTGCACGAACAGGCGTATGGTCCTCACCTCGTGTACTGCGTCCCGTCACCGAAGGTGGCTGGGGAGCATGGGAACTTGCAGCAAGATGGGACTGGGCCGATTCCTCCAACATTCCAACCGGTGCACGTGCCTGGACTGCTACAGTTGGTGTGAACTGGTATCTGCTTAATTTTGCACGAATTATGGTCAACTACACTCATGCTGATGTAACAAACAGAGCCGGAAACTATATTGGAACCAATACCGGCAATACATTTGGCGTAAGATCAGGAATTACATTCTGATCTTTATTGTAAAAATATTATTTTTTTAAAAACGATATCCTCATCATCCCTTTGATATGGATATCGTTTGTTTTAACAAAACAAAAAGCAATCTTATAAATGTATTGATTTTAATTTAATTTATAACTATAAGTTAATTTATAGTCTCGAGGCTGTTTAGTTAAGAAAGGAGGTCCAGAATATGAAAAAATCTACCATTGCTAAGCTTGCAGTTGTTCTTTTTGCTTACCCGCATCTGACAACCTGCTCTATTCCAGCTGTTAAAGCAGCACCGGTACAGCACGTCGTCGCTCATTCGACGCACGTAAAATAATAATAATTTTTATTATAAAAATATAGAGAAAATATTATTTTATATATGAGTATAGATAAATTAATTTAATTAACGCTATTTATTTAATTTTTAATCAAACTGTTTTCTAGAAAGGAATCAAATCATGAAAAAATCTACCTTAGCTAAACTTGCTGTTGTTCTTTTTGCTTACCCAAACCTGACGACCTGCTCTGTTCCAGCTGTTAAAGCAGCACCGGTACAGCACGTCGTTGCTCACACAACAACGGCACATTGATCGTCAGATCAGTCTGACCTGAAGCCTGGCGATGCCGGGCTTCAGGAGATGGGCTCTGTATTTTAAAAGTAACCCGGAATTATATTATAACAATTTTTATCTAAACTTTTCCGCGCGCCAGGTATTTCTTTTTTCCTTTCAGTCCTTTTTTCATAAGGACCGGAAGAATCATTCGCCAGACACGCGGCATAATTAACATAAGCTGCGCCAGCACGCCGTCTGAACTCGGACAAAAAATCTCTGCTTTCGGACGCAAAAGAAGGTGCTGAACAATGCAGGCTATTTCATCCGGTGACGAGGGCGCCGTTACAAAATTTAAAGGAGAACCGCCACTATCAATTTCTTTTTGCAGCATCGGTGTATCAACGGCACCAGGAAACACTGAAGATACACGTAAACCGAGTGGCTGCACATCCTGAGCCAGAGCCAGAGCATATCCACGCAAACCAAATTTACTGGCAGTATAAATGCTGCTCCCCGCCAGAGGCACAAGAGCTGCCATAGAGTTAATAAATATGATGTGCCCGGCTGCTGGCATAAGCGGCAACAACAAAGTTGTTAAAAAAACCGGTGCTTCGAGATTAACCCGCAGCTGCCAGGAGGCGCTTTCGATATCGTAATCCCCTGCTCTCTGAGGATTAATAACGCCTGCACAGTGAATTAATGCGGCAAGCGTAACACCAGCCTGACGCAAATCATCAGTCAGTGCTTCTATCTGCTGATTCTGTGCAATATCGCAGGCAACTGGCGTAACGTGATCCTGCGGCTGAAAATCACCGGCACGGTTGACCGCCAGAATGTGATACCCCTGACTGACAAGACGCTGCACAAGGTGGACACCAATCCCACCTGTTGCTCCGGTTAACAAAGCAACAGGGCGATTAATATCAGAAGGTAACTTCATAAAAGACATAGAGAGCAAAGCCAGAGTTGTTCCTTGCTCCTATATGAACGCTCTCTATCTCTTTGTCACGTATGGTAACAATTTATTATCATACTGTAAGGACACGACCTGCAATCGTTTTCAGCCTGGCCAGTAAAGCAGGGTCACGCGCTTCAGGTGCTGTAATCAGTGCGTGCTCAAGTGCACGGTCACACCCGGCAAAACACAGGTCACGCCGCTGACCAAGCGCAGGAATAACGGCTTTAACCAGTGCCTTCGCATTTGCAGAGTTTTTTTGCATAATTTTGATAACGCTATCTACTGTCACATTATCATGCTCTTCATGCCAGCAGTCATAATCTGTAACCATGGCAACTGTCGCGTAGCACATTTCAGCTTCACGCGCTAAAGACGCTTCCGGCATATTGGTCATACCAATGACAGAACACCCCCATGAACGATAAAGTTCACTTTCCGCACGTGTCGAAAACTGCGGGCCTTCCATCACGAGGTAAGTACCGCCACGCACAACACTCAGGTCCAGCGCTCTGGCCTGGGTTTCAAGCACACTGCCTATACGAGGGCAAAGCGGGTCTGCCATAGAGATATGAGCAACACATCCTGTGTCAAAGAAGCTTTTTTCACGCCAGATCGTACGGTCAATAAACTGATCAACAATAACAAAATGACCAGGAGGCAGCTCCTCCTTCAGGGAGCCAACAGCCGACAGAGAAACAATGTCTGTGACCCCGGACATTTTCATCGCAGCGATATTTGCCCGGTAGTTGAGACGTGAAGGCGGGATAGGATGCCCACGTCCGTGACGGGGCAAAAATACACATTTCACGCCGTCGAAACGCCCGAACAGCAGCTGGTCAGATGGTGCTCCCCATGGCGTCTCCACTGTACGCCACTCTTTGTTCTCAAGACCATCAATATCATAGAGGCCTGAACCACCGATAAGACCAATAACAGGCTCTACACTCTTATTTTCTGACATGAGACCAGATTCTCCGCTTCAGGATAACAAATATAATGATGAGAAAACACAGATAGAGCACAACGCCAACACCCAGCCGGCGTTTACTGTCACGATGCGGCTCAGAAACCCACTCCAGAAAGGTCGTCACATCATGCGCCTGCTGCTGTACAGTAGCAGGATGACCGTCCGTGAATGAGACAGCATTGTCATGAAGTGGCGGTGGCATAGCCGTAATATGCCCTATCATATAAGGGTTAGCGTATCGCGGCGCTTTCTCCCCCCCAACAGGCTCACCATAGCTTGTCAGCATAGCATAAATACGGTCTGCCCCGCCGGGATGAATCAGACCTATACGTGACAGATCAGGAGGAACAGCCCCTCCGTTCGCTGCACGGGCCGCAGCAGGGCTACTATACGGTGAAGGCAGAAAATCGTCGGGCAACCCTTTACGAAACTTAAAATGTCCTGCTTCATCATGACCTGCAGCGATCTGCCAGGATTCAGCTAAAGCAATTGTCTGCTCAGGCGTCAGACCCGTCTGGCTCAGGTCGGAGAAGTGGACCTGTTTAAGGCTGTGACAGGCTGAACATACTTTTGCAAAAACTGCGTAGCCTCTCTGCACAGCGCTGAGATCGAAATGCCCGACAGGCCCCTCAAACGACCAGTGCTGAGGCGGGGCTTTCTGAGGCAGTAAAGAGGACTGTGCGTCAGCACTCTTTGCACAGCCTGCACCCTGCACGGCTGCAAAGAACACGGATGCGATAACGAGATATTTTTTCACAAACATCGCTCAGTCTTCCACTTCATCAGGCAGATCAGCTTTCTGAGAACGAGCTGCCAGAGGCAGAAAAATGAGAAAATAACCATAATACCCGGCCATAGCGATACGCTCGACCAGCAACCAGTCACCCTGCACATGGTGCTTACCGGCAAGGCCAGACACAACAAAACATGCAATAAGCATACACAGGGCAATGCGCGACTGAACATGCATGCGCCCCCACGGCCTTCCGTCAACAGGCGCATCGTCCAGGGACGGAACAAAAAACAAAATCAGTACAGCCCCTGCTGAGAGCACAAGGCCGCCAAATTTTGAAGGAATAGCCTGCAACATCCCGTAAAACGGCAGGAAATACCATTCAGGCTCAATGCTGGCAGGAGTGTGCAGCGGGTTAGCAGGGCGATAATTCTCTGGCTCTGTCACCAGACCAGGCCAGAAGCACATTACAGCTACAAAAGCCAGTGCACAGACAAGGATACTTAATACGTCTTTCACAGTGAAATAGGGGTGAAAAGACAGCATACGCTCACGGCCCTGCCCTTTGCTGCCTGACGGGCTGCTACTGCCCTTAAAGTGCACAATAGCGATATGCAAAGCCACAAGACCGGCAATGCTGAATGCGATAGTAAAATGCAGCACAAACATACGGCGCAATGTAGGAGAACCGGGGCTATCCCCTCCCAGAAAAATCGATTCAAGCAATGGCCCGACACCAGGAACCGCCCCTGCGGCCTTACCTGCGATGTCGGCACCCCAGTAGGACATCTGCCCCCATGGCAGCACATAACCAGCAAAAGCTGTCATCATCGCCATGAGCAACAACGTCACGCCACTATGCCATATCGCCCGGCGTGATGCGGCATAAGAGCGATAACACAACCCCCGAAACATATGGATATAGAGAGCTGCCATAAAAAAACTGGCTCCGGTGGTATGAATAGCCCTGAGCAGCCAGCCTGCTGCACCCCGGCGCTCAAGGGCTTCAACCGAACTAAATGCCAGAGACGCATCAGGCGTGTAAGACGTTGCCAGCAATAAACCGCTTGCTATCATCAGTGCCAGCACCACCAGCAGCACAGCACCAAGAGTCCAGAGCAGGTTAAGGTCACCTGGCACAGGAAAACTCATATAATTTCTGATAAAACCAGACAGACTATGCGCGTCTTTGCGCTCTGTATTCTCTGAAGACTGCGCAGATTGTTCGCCGGACATTTTCTTCTCTGCCAGAGTGGTCGGGCTTTTCAGCCCTTATTAATGCCGCAAACAGATATCATGTCTTGCCCTGTTGCGTCAGACCTTTACTTCATCAGGCCTAAAATACCTGCCGTCCTGCTCAGAAATCAGCCTGACATAAAAGCGGATATGACGATAAACTCTGCCAGAAATGAGACATAAAAATATTTTCAAAAATAGCGATACAAAAAACGAAAAGAAAAACAAATCTTTACAAAATGATGACAGACCGCGATGAAACAAACATAACCCTTAGCGGGAAGCTTCTCATCTCTGCACTCAAAAGAGCAAAAGAACACCGGCATGACCTCAGACACACAACATTCAGCCTCCGGGCATATTGCCCTCAAAACGGAAGCCCGACTGTGGTTTGAATCCCTCCGCGATAAAATCTGTACAGCCTTTGAGCAGATCGAACAGGAGAGCTGTGAACGCAAAACACCTGTGCTCAGGGAACGTACAGCAGCCGGGCAGTTTAAAAGAAAAACCTGGCAGCGTCAGAATGAAGATGGCTCGCCCGGCGGCGGTGGCACTATGAGTCTGATGTCAGGGCGTGTGTTTGAAAAAGTAGGCGTGAATGTCTCAACAGTTGAGGGAACATTTACCCCGGCTTTCGCTAAGACTATTCCCGGGGCAGCAGAAGACCCCCGCTTTTTTGCTACCGGCATAAGTCTGGTTGCTCATATGTGCAGCCCGCTGGTGCCGGCTGTACACTTTAACACCCGTATGATTATCACCACACAGGGCTGGTTTGGCGGTGGTGGTGATATCACTCCGATGTTCCCTGCCTCTGATGAGGCCGCTCATGATGCTGAACTTTTTCACAACGCTCTGAAAAATGCCTGTGAGAAACACGACCCCGGTTATTATCCCCGCTTTAAAAAATGGTGTGATGAATATTTCTTCCTGCCTCACCGCGATGAGCCCAGAGGTCTTGGAGGTATTTTCTATGACCGTCTCAACAGTGGTGATGTCGCGGCAGACTTCGCTTTTACAAAAGACGTTGGCCTTGCCTTCCTTGAGAGTTATCCGGCCATCGTGCAGCAACGCATGACACTCCCATGGAGTGAAGAACACCGCGAAGCACAGCTCATTCGCCGCGGGCGCTATGTCGAATTTAACCTTCTGCATGACCGCGGCACATTATTTGGCCTGAAAACCGGCGGCCACACCGAAGCAATTCTGATGAGCATGCCACCAGAAGTGAAATGGCCATAACCCTAAAAAACGTTCAGAAAAATTATGCTCTTTCATTTAAAAAAAACTTTATAAGAGTACATCTCAGGCAGAATTGACGTTCACCCCTGATAAAGGAGAATTGCCCTCGTGCCGTGTAACACTACGCAGCATAATGCACCCCGGACTTTTTCACGCCGACGTTTGCTGAAAAATACCTCGGCCGGTCTCTGTGCTGCATCTGTTAACGCTCTGCTGCCGGAGAAAAGACACACAGCCTATGCTGCAACCACCGGAGCACAATGCCTCGTTGTCGCAGGCATGGCAGATAGCATATGCGGGCAATGGGCTGATCTTCTTGCACCCTCCCTGGCTGAGAGACTACGCTTACCTGCTTTCAAACTCAAAAACACTCTGGGATGGGACGGCATTACCGCAGCCAACCTGTTTGAAGTTCAGCAGATGCAGATACAACCTCCTGCCGGGCTGGTTGTGCCGGGTACGGTTATTCTTGCTGAGCTTGGTGGCGACTCGCGGGTTCACTATGATTATCAGCGCTGGATTCCGACCTTTCTGAGCTACCAGCCAACCGTTACTGTTGGTCGTATCTCTCTGCACCGCTCTTTCTCTGCCATACTGAAAGAGCACCCTTTGCGTGTTGCAGTTTCAGGATATACCGGCAGAGAACTCCCCTCCCTTCTGGCACTTGAGCTACTTAAGCTGCATCCTTTACCCCTGACAGGGTTTGGCACACCAGAATCAGCTATTGAAGCTCTGCTGTCAGGCGCAGTTGATATCATTCAGTTACCCGTTGATTCTGCTTATGCTGAACGTATCGCCAGCCTGAAAGAAAAAGGCTTCAGGCCTCTTTTTACAAATTGTCTTTATAAAAATAATCTGCCTGACACCGAGCTGCCGCCTGTTTTCGGCAGCATCTGCATGCAGGAACGCCCGCGCGCCTTTACCAGCCCGCTTTATAAAGTCTGGAGCACAGCAACAACAGCAAGTACATTATGCGCCGGTTTAATGATGCCCTTTCTGTCTGCACCGGAAACAGTCGCACACTGGCGACAGGCCTGTCAGGAACTGGCGGCCTTACCTGACATCAGAAATCACGCCAGAGCAGAAAATGAAGTTATTAAAACAGGTGCTGACTGTATGGCACTTTATGCTGCGACAAAAGCAGACACTTTAACAACCATAACTCTGCGACGCTGGCTGGCACTCAATATACCACGCTGGCGCGATGCTCAGGCGAGTAACAAACCTGCACTAAACACGACGACGACGCAGTAATATTTTTACGGCTCCCCGGTTTGCTGCATGGGGGTACACCACACCAAGCATACGGGCCCGCAGCTCAGGGCGGTCAAGCCAGAATGGCAGCTCACGCCGCAGGATGCCGCCTTCTCCACCTGAACCAAGCCCGGTAATAATTTCTACACAGCGCAGGCCCTGGCGATAAGAAACATCCATAAACTCAAGCAGACGATGATAAGCCTCCTGCGCAACCAGACCGTGCAGATCAAGGCGACGCTGAACGCGTGTCTTACCCTGCTCAAAGTTGCGCCAGCTCTGATCATCTATACCAGGACTCCGACGCCCGATTTTATCAGCCGGGTGTATCTGCCGCTGCACCTGTGCCGAGGCAGGAGAAACAGGCGCAAAAAAAGCCGGGAAAGTATGGTCGCGTGAAAGTACCTCAGATGGAAAATAAGGTGCCCCGGCGTGGCTTTTACCCTGGCGGGCGGATTTCTTTTCAGGCTCTGAAATCTGCGTGGCAGTACAGTCCTTAACAGCATCATCAGCAGCGTTACGCAAAGGCACAACGTCGCTCATCACGCGGCCCCATAACACTTTTTCTTCTTCAGCTAACTGCCGCCACCTCGCCACAACCTGTTCTCTCCCTTACCTGCTCCCGCACTGACGCGACTGTGCGGGAGACCTCATGCTTTATCAGTTATGGCCCATCCCGGCCAGTGACTTGCCCTGATAACGCCCTGTCAGCGTTTTGAGAAAGGCAACGATATCAGCCACATCCTGATCTGAGATGTGAGTATCTGGTGTCTGATAGCGTGCCATCTGACGAACAGCTTCCTCAAGGGTCTTCACACTGCCATCATGGAAATATGGCGCTGTCTGATCAATGTTCCTCAGTGTTGGCACGACGAAACGCGACCGGTCCTCTTCCTTATGCGTTACAGTATAACGCCCCAGATCAGCATCAGTCATCGGGCCGCCTCGATCTTTAAAGTAATCCCCTTCAAGACCCATAATCTCATAGGCACCACCACCAAGTGCAACTCCGTTATGACAGCCGGAACAGCCAACAGACTTAAACTTAGCATACCCACGCCGGGCCTGCTCGCTAATGGCTGACTCATTGCCCTTAAGGTAAGCATCAAAAGGACTATCGGGGGTCAGTAATGTTTTTTCAAATTCAGCAATTGCCCCTGTTATCGTATTCTCATCGACTTCTGCATCAGGGCCATAAGCTTCATGGAACAGATCCATGTAATGTGGGTCAGCCATTACCTTTGCGGCAACTTCTTTCCAGTCATGCGAACCCATCTCAAGCGGATTCATAACCGGACCGGCGGCCTGTGCCGCGAGGTCTGGCGCACGGCCGTTCCAGAACTGCGCAATTTTGAAATAGGCATTATACACCGTTGGCACATTGATTGGCCCCTTCTGCCCTCCAATGCCGGTTGCTGTAACCAGATGGTCAACCCCGCCATGGTTAAGATCATGGCAGCTTGCACAGCTGATTGTGCCATCACCTGAAAGCTTTTTATCAAAAAAGAGCTGCTGACCCAAAGCAACCTTTGCCTGATCTGTCAGCACTGCAGCCGGAATTGGGCGCACAGGCTGCCCTTCAAATTTACTGACAGCACCTGTGTCAGAATAATATTTACGCCGTGTATCTTCGATCCAGCGCAGAATTGACTGACGCTCAACATCAGAAAGATGGGCATGCCAGTGCATCAGAAGGTAGAGCGTTGGAGGCATACGATTTTGCGTAATAACTTCTTCAATACGCGACAGCTGCTCCTCTGTCGGAGGCTTGCCCTGCTGCATAGCGGCAAGAACCGGCTCTATGCGGAAATGGCGCAGCCCCTCTCTGAGGTCTTTACTCATCAGCTGCTTTGCCACCGGCAGATGAAAATAAAATGGCAGATTGCGATTTGTTGCATGACAATAGTCACAGCGCGCCTCAGCCAGAGCATTAAACGCAGCCTGCGCAACGAGATCTTTCGATGAAGGAGAAGAAGCCGAAAGCTTTGGGGCCGTCTCACGATCAAAATGTGTGAGATATGCGACCGTACCGCCATAAGCCAGCACGCCAACACCCACCAAAACTGCAATAGCTCTACGCAAAACCTGAACTCCTGAAAAATACTACATTCTGTCTGACGTATTTGCGTTCACCGCATGAAAACCGTCAAACAGATTATTTTTGAAATTTTCATTGATAAAAACGATCATACAAAACGATCAGATAATGACCATTAATGTTCTGAACTTTTAAACATTATACTATTTTTTACGCATAAACCACAATAAAAACCACAGGCACAGCCATAAGCACCTGTGGTTCATTTAAAGTGTTATTAAATATCAGGCGCTACGTGCTGCAGCCAGACGCCACGTGCTGCCAGGAGAGCCAAGCAAACGCTCAAAAGTCCAGAGGTCAGAAAACTCTGTTACGGCATCTGTGCCAGCAACAGGCAAAGCGTCCGCTCCTGTGATCATACTAACCTGATCAGAAATGATCCTTACATCTATCGAAGCCAGCGTCCCGCCGTCCTGGTTATTCAGACGCACATCCTCAATACCCATAGAGAAAATCGCTTTAATCAGGGTTGTCTGCTTCTCCGAAGCGGCGTCACGCGCTGTAATAGCCTTATCAAAAGACGCATAGGCCCCCGGGGTCAGACGCAACTGTAAAACATCCCGGTTACCTGTAGCATAAGCCTCAACAACCTGCGCAAACACAGCCTGTGCCCCGGTCAAAAACTGCTGAGGGGTGAACTCGCTATCATACTGACGCACATTACCAAGCAACTGGCCGACCCGCGTATTATCTGCCGGAATCTGATAAGCCACACGCGGCACAACAGGCTCAGGCGCAGGCCCGGCTGGTGTATTTTTTACATCGGTCCGTAAAGCAGGTGGTACAGGCGCAGGCTGTATCCCCGTGCGTCGCCCCAGAACACTGCGCAGACGCAACACCAGAAATACCGCTACAAGAGCAAAAAATATGAGATCGACCGGCAAACGATCGAAAGAAAAATTCATTTTTTACACGCCCGTTTCTGTGCACTTACAAACCTGATTAATACAGCAAGCATAACCAGGGCGATCAATTGACACAATCTTAAAGCATACATCAGCTATACGCTTTTCTCCGACAAGCCCCTTGCAGAGCAGCATCTTATGTTTCTAATCTGACAGCCATGATTGTTTTGCGACATTGTGAAAGCGAATTCAACCGGCTTTACAGCCTAACAGGCCGTGACCCCGGAACGCCCGACCCCTCTCTTTCCACTCAGGGCAAAGAGCATGCCCTTAAACTTGTCAGTGAGCTGCAGGGATCTGTCACGCGTATTCTGGTCTCACCCTTTACCCGCACATTACAAACCGCAGCACCTCTGGCACAGGCTCTGAACATAACGCCCGAGATTATGCCTCTGCTACGCGAACGCAACCTTTACTCATGCGACGCAGGCTCACCAGCCTCGACGCTTTCAAAAGCCTGGCCAGGTCTTGATTTCAGTCACCTCGATGAAAAATGGTGGTCTGGCCACCCTGAGAGTGACCACCAGCTGCAGGACCGGGTGCGCCAGTTCAAAGCGTTTATGCGCACACAACCCGATACATCACAGACACTGGTTGTATCACACTGGTGGTTTTTACTGGCACTTAGTGGTGACAGCCTTGAAAATGGCGACTGGCAGCATCAGTCTCTGTAAAACAGCCGTTTTCTCAGCTACATTGAAAGGGCTCATGCGGTATATACAGGAAACGAGGCCTGAAGGCTTTTTCTTTGCTCCTCCCTCTTGCAGATGCAGACGGAGCATGTCCTCATAAGCACATAGCCTGAACCGGCTCCGCTTAAGGAGTGGGAGCGGGTGTTCATTGTGGTCTTAATTTTTATTATAAACTACCAAGAAAGTTGCTTTTTTTATGTCCGACTCTCAACAGGTAACACCTCCTGCACTACCTCTGGCAATTAACCTGCAATACACAAAAGACCTCTCTTTCGAGGTCCCTGCAGGTGCAGAAATTTTTGCAACCCTGAGATCTCAGCCCAACATTTCAGTGAATATTGACGTTCAGGCTAACCGCCTGCAGAACGACCAGGCGATTTACGAAGTTATTCTGACAATTAAAGCTGATGCAAAAGAAGCTCCTGAAGGTGCTAATGCTCCTGCCGGGCGCACAGTCTTCATTGTAGATCTGACATATGCCGCCGTTGTAACCCTGACCGATGCACCTGATGACCTGGTAGAACCTATTCTGCTGGTTGAAGTGCCTCGTCTGATCTTCCCGTATGCACGCAACATCATCAGTGATGTAACACGTGATGGTGGCTTCCCGCCTATCGTACTGCAGCCAATCGACTTCGTTGCTCTGTGGCAGAGCAAACGCGCAGAATTCCCACAGACCGCAGGCAACGCCTGAGTCGTGGTATGAATGCCACCTCCGGAACTACGTGTTCCGGAGGTTATTCTGACACTGAGCTTTTACTTATGCTCAAGTAATGACAAAACAGACTGTGCATCAGGCCGCAAAGCGACCCTGACATGCTGCCAGCCGGCAGCCAGAAGCACCTCTGCCGTTTTTTCAGAAATAACCAGAGCCGTTGTTTTTCTTGCCTGCATCAATGCCGCACCGGGAGACAGAGCACGGATCCATCCTCTGGCACTCTCAGCTGAAAAAAACAGAATATTGCTGATCCCCTCTTTTATAAGAGCCAGCTGAACCGCTTCATCTATATTTTCTGCAGGCAGGGCCGCGTATGTCACGTGCCTGACCACATCAAAACCCTCCGCCTGCAGGCGTGCAAGCAATGCATTTCCATGCCCGTCACCGGCCAGTAACAGCAAAGTTCCGGCAGACGGAGCGACCTGTTTTTTTAGCAAAGCCACGAGAGATTCAGCATTACCCTGTGCGCTGCAAACACGATGAAAGCCCGCAGCCTGCGCGCGCTGTGCTGTACGGTCACCAACGGCATATACCGGCAGCCATCTGTCAGCTGTTATCGCTTGTGCCCCGCAAACAGCCTGACCGCTGGTAAGAATAATACCTGCCGGATTAGCAACGGAAGACAATACCGTTTCGTACTGAATAACATGCAGCGCGGGTGAGGCATAAGCGCGCCAGCCGGCCTGCTCAACAGCCCGCATCGTTTCAGACAGACCGGGCTCAGGCCGGGTAACGATAACCCCGCCTGCTTTTATCATTCTTCAAAAATAGAAGCGGGACTATCGGCACGCAGGCTTTTACCAAGCTCCCGCCCCAGACGCTCTGCATCTGCCGGTGCCCCGCTGATATCACGCTTAAGCAGGAAGGTTCCGTCCTCACTGGCGACAAGACCTGTCAGATGCAGCTGAGGCTCCTCACCGGCGACAAGAGGAATCAACTGTGCATATCCACCAATAGGGGTGCGACAGGAACCATCAAGCTCAGCCAGCAAAGCACGCTCTGCGGTGGAGACTGCACGGGCTTCATAGTCTTCAATCGCAGCCAGCAGCTCGCGCAGCTCAACATTATCCTCACGCACCGTTACACCAACAATGCCCTGCCCGGCGGCTGGCACCATAACTGTGGGGTCAAACACTATGTCAGCGCGTTCAGCCATTCCCAGGCGGCGCAGGCCAGCGAGCGCCAGCAGGGTCGCATCACACTGGCGGCCGGCTAACTTATCGATACGAGTCTGTACGTTGCCACGCAGCAAACCAAATTTAAGATCAGGCCTGGCATGAAGCATCTGCGCCTGACGACGCACTGAAGCACACCCCACGAGTGCGCCATGTGGCAAAGCAGAATAAGGATCCTCCGGGTCAGCCTGACGTAACTCAGGACCAAGGATCAGAGCGTCACGGGCATCTTCACGTTTAAGAGTACAGGCCAGCACCAGACCGGGCGGCAGGTCCGTTTCGAGATCTTTAAGGCTGTGAACAGCAAAATCGATACGACCGTCGGACAGAGCTTCGTGAATTTCTTTAGAAAATAATCCCTTACCGCCAATTTCTGCCAGGCGGCGGTTTTGAACCTGGTCACCGGTGGTGTTGATCTGGTGCTCCTGAAATGCGTTCATATCACGCAAAACCGGGCAAAACCGGGTCAGCATCGTAAGGAAAGCCCTCGTCTGCACCAGCGCCAGCGGCGAACCACGTGTACCGACCCGCAAAGGCAGCTGGCTGCGCGAAGCATGTCCGGTTGTCTTTTTCTGGCGGGCAGCTGCTTCTGCTGCAATTTTCTGCAGAGCGGGCGAAAGGGCTGGTGAGGAGGGTGAGGCTGAATCCATGAGTCCTGTCTATTACCAGAAAGAATGAAAAGACAAGCAGCCATAATGCCCGGCAGGATTGAAAAATTTGTAACCCAGCCAGCCAGCCGCACCGCCACACATCATCTGACCCACGACATGCCCCGGCGTTTGCCTTATACAGGCCACGCCCGCACAATACGAGAGAGCAGAAGGCAGATAATGACAGCTGACAGCTTTTTTTCTGTCGTATAGAAAGCCTGCTATGAACATCTGGCATAACGGGGCACAGATCCGCCCTCACACTAAAGGCGCAGAATAATGTCGATACAGCACACCGGCATTGCTGGCCCGGTTCTGGCCATAGAATCCTCCTGCGATGAAACCGCCTGCGCCATTCTGGCTCCTGACGGTACCTGCCTTGCGCAACGTCTTATCTCGCAGGATGGCCATGCAGATTTTGGCGGAGTTGTGCCTGAAATTGCTGCCCGCGCGCATCTGGCACTCCTTCCCGGCCTTGTCAGCCAGACGCTGAAAGACGCTGCCATGGCCCCTGAGGATATCGGCTTTATTGCAGCCAGCACCGGCCCGGGCCTTATTGGCGGGCTGATTGTTGGTACGGGCTTTGCCAAAGGTCTGGCACTTGCCCTGAATAAGCCCTTCGTTGCAGTGAACCATGTTGAAGCCCATGCCCTGACGGCACGCCTGCCCGGGCTGGTACCTGGTGGTGCGCCATTCCCCTACCTGTTGCTCCTCGTCTCGGGCGGACACTGCCAGTGCATTGCCGTTGAGGGTGTGGGGCAGTACCGCAAACTGGGCGGCACCATTGACGATGCAGCAGGTGAGGCCTTTGACAAAGTCGCTAAAATGCTTGGCCTGAGCTGGCCCGGCGGCCCTGCACTTGAAAAACTGGCACGTGATGGCAACCCTGACGCTATCGCTCTGCCACGCCCGCTTGCCGGACGTGCGGGATGTGACTTTTCTTTTTCCGGCCTGAAAACTGCCGTGTCACAAAAACTTGCCCCTTATGGGCAGACAGCTCTGCCCTACCGGTTCGCGGCTGATCTCGCGGCATCTTTTCAGCAGGCTGTGGCTGATGTGGTAGCCAACCGCATACAGCAGGCCTTTGATATGATGCCCGAGGCCACATTGCTGGTGTGTGCCGGTGGTGTAGCTGCCAACACTGTGCTGCGCGCACGCCTTGAAGACGTTGCTGCCAGCCGCGGACTGCGTTTTGCAGCTCCCCCGCTCAAACTCTGCACCGATAATGCCGTTATGGTCGGCTGGGCGGCGCTTGAAACCTGCCAGGAGGCCGCACGCCGTGGCCTGCCCCACCCTGACGACAGCACAACGCGCCCCCGCCCCCGCTGGCCACTGGAGGAAATGACACAGCGGTTTGAAACTGAAACGCAGGCGGAATAGACCTGGATGTCAGATCTCGTTTTTCATTGCGCAAACTCTGACCTGAACAGCATAGCAACGGCTCTTCAGATGGCCAAAATCCATCTGATTGATGACACCAGACATGGGTTGCCCTGGAAAGAGATTTTTCAGGGGGTAGTGACGCTCTGCGTTGGACTTTTCGCCGGCTGGATTGCCTGGCAGCAAAAAGAAATTGCCAAAGAGAACAAAGAAATCACAAAACAAAAATTAAAATTAGAAATTTTTTTACAAAAAAGAATCGATATCATACAGTTATACAAACTCATGTGGGAGAGCCTTCGCGAGAACGAATTTAAAGATCTCAGCGACTGGTAAACATCTCCCCTGCCTCGCGGCAGCACTCGCAACATGATGAAAAACCTGCCCCGCACATAATCTCTGTTTTCAATTCTCAGCAGCTCGATTATGCACAGAGCATGAACTACAGACATGCCTATCACGCCGGAAACTTTGCTGACTGCATGAAGCACGCGCTTCTGGTCTCTTTGCTTAGCCATTTTTTGCGCAAGCCCGCTCCTTTAATGGTGCTCGACACTCACGCCGGTCTTGGCCGTTATGACCTGCTCAGCACCGAAGCCGAAAAAACCCAGGAGTGGCACAGCGGCATAGGCCTGCTGGCTGACGAGCCGCATGACAGCCCGCTTACCCCCTGGCTGGAGCAGGTTAAAAAAACCCGCAACCCGCATGTCTACCCAGGTTCACCGCTGCTCATTTCTTATCTGCTTCGCGAGCAGGACAGGCTGATCTGCTGTGAAAAGCACCCTGATGATAAGCGCAAGCTTTATGGTGTTTTTGCCCGCAACCCCGCGGTAGCTGTGCATGAGCGCGACGGATACGAGGCCCTGCGTGCCCTGCTGCCCCCCAAAGATATTAAGCGCGGACTTGTACTGATTGACCCGCCGTTTGAAGAGCTGAATGAGTTTGCCCGTCTGGCCCAGGCTGTCAGCACCATTCAGGCACGTTTTCCCGCTGCTATTATTGCCATCTGGTATCCCATTAAGCACCGTACACCAGTGCGTAACTTTATGACCGGTCTGCAGGATGCCGGCGTGCGTGATATTCTGACCGCAGAACTGCTGATGAAGCCCGCCACTGACCCTGATCAGCTTAACGGCTCAGGGCTTATGGTCATTAAACCACCCTATGGCTTTGCTGAGCAGGCAAGCCAGCAGCTGGCCCGCCTGAAAACCGTATTTCATGCTTTTAGTGCTGAGGTTGTGCAGTCAGTCGCGCAATAAAGCGCGACCTCACTGAACGGCTTTAAGGTGCAGCCATATATCTGTGACAAAGCCCTGCACACCGGCTTCGAGAATCTGCACGCCAATACACAACAAAACAAGGGCTGCCATCCGGCTGACAATACGGGTGCCGGTTGTGCCCAGCATGCCCACAAATTTGTCAGCACCGGCATAAACCGCCCAGACAATCAGCACCACACAGGTCGCTGCAAGACTCAGGGCAATCTCATAGGGCAAAAAAGGCTCATCCGGCGGGCAGCCTGACCCGAGGGCAATGGCAACAGCAATTGTACCCGGCCCGACGGTAAAGGGCATTGCCAGCGGAAAAAACGCGGTATCTGCCCAGTTGGGGGCCATAACGGTTTTACCGTCCTGCAGTGCCTGCTGCTCTTTTTTAGCCTCCATCACCTCGGGCCGCTGCAGCAAAAACCAGGCACGTACGGCAACAACCAGACCACCTGCCACACGCAGTGCATTGACTGTTACGCCAAAGAACACCAGCACTTTGCCGCCAAACCAGATCGAGACCATCACGATAATAAAAGAGTAAAAAGCGACCAGCCGGCTGAGTGCCCTGATTTCACCTGGTGAGCGACCAGCTGTTGCCTGTGCAAAGATTAAGGACGCCCCAAAGGGGTTCACAATTGAGAACAAGGCCGGAAAAGCCAGAAGAAAAGCTGATATCGCCGTGGACACACTATTCCCGTGCAAAAACGACGCCACAAACGGTAATGACATCTGCAATACTCACGATCAACTACAAAACCACTCTGTCACAGTGCGCTATGAAGCCGATAAAGGCACTAACGACTCCTGCTCTCTGTATGCTGCAACAAAGCGTGAGGCGAGCACAATATCCTCTGCCGGGTAGCAAAAATGAAAACGATCATTCTCAAGGGGCCATACGCTCAGGCCGATGTCATCATAAACCCTGAGAAATGATTTTTCCACTTTCCAGAAAACCGGCTTCAGACCGCGCTGAACAGCCAGATCGCGAAAACGCCAGATCGCTGACACACTGTCACTCTCAGGGCCGGCCGGGTCACCAATCGCAACCAGAAATTTACCACGACGAAAGAAAGGAATAACCGCCTCTTTTGTCTCACCGGTCACATAACCCTGTGGAGTGATCTTCGAACTGACTATATTCGTAAGAGCGTGTGGTAATGTCAGGTAACGTGCCTGTGCTTCAGCACTCCAGCGTGTCACGGCTATGCGACCAGGCCACATCAGGCTGCCGGTTACAACCAGCCCAAGAAAAACAGCCAGTGCTATGCCACCACGTGTCGTATCAGAAAAAGAAAGCTCAAAAACAATCTGCCACCAGCTTCCGGCAGCATGATGACTGACCAGAATAAACATGCAGCCACACAGCAGTACCATGCACAACAGTGTCGAAGGTGCCAGCGGCTCACTCATCAGCCGTGCACGCCGGTAGTAACATGAACGAAATGGTGCGATCAGAAATGCAGAGAACCCCAGCATGACAGGCACAATAAACGTGTCACCACGCATAAAGGTCATAACAGCAGAAAACAGTAATGCCCCGAGAGTCAGACGCCAGGCGAGCGTAACCCGCTGTGACAGCCCGACCGCAAGCCCTATAAAACCAACCCCCATCAGCGAAAGAACATAAGCACTGATTTTATTCAGCCAGAGCAGCAGGTGCCCTTCAGCAACGGGATATTTTGCAACCGGATCAAGCAATGTCAGGCAAATAAGCATAATGCCGCAGATCGAGACCGTGCCGGTCGAAACAGCGACAGAAAAATCAGCTTCACTTTCACGCACAAGCTGGCTGGGCCTGATGCGGCGTGGCTGCAATGGCTGGGAAGCCTGCCGTAATCTGCGCCGCTTTTTTGCCTCAAGCGCATCATCACTGCGCATAAAAACTTCATGCGCGGCAAACATTCCACCAGCCAGAAAAAGAGGAATAATATAATAATACAGACGAAAAATAAGAATAACGCCCATAATCTGAGGCGTAGACATATAAGGCCCGAGAGCGAGCAGCATCGCCCCGTCAAAAACACCCAGCCCACCTGGAACACTGGCAATAAGCCCTGCGCTGTATGATGCAATATAGACTGCAAGAAATGTAGGGTAATCAATCGCCACGCCTGCTGGCAGCAAGACATACGCAATAGCCGCAGTTGCCGCTACGTCAGCCGCAGCAACCACAGTCTGCATAACCCCCATGGCAGGAGAAGGCAGGTCAACCTGCCATTTGCCTATTTTGATCTGCCTGAGCCTGAAAGCAAGGCCAATATACGCTACAACCAGCGCCCAGAGTGCAATACCAGCAAAAGTCAGCAGAAAGCCCGGCACATGCTTACCGGCAAGGGGAATAACCTGAGGCTCCCATACCAGGACACCGCCGATAAGAACCGATGCCCCCAGCAGATAAGTAACTGAACAAAATGCTATAATCTGTGCGATGGAGAAGGAATCCACCCCCCAGTTACGGTACAGGCGGTACCGGACAGCTGCACCGGAAACAGCTGAAAATCCCAGATTGTGAGACAAAACATAAGAACAAAAAGCCGCAAAGGCCGTACGTTTATACGACACTTTCTTATAACCAACCTGAACAACGGCAAGCCGGTCGTAAAAAGAAAGTATAAAATAAGAAAGAAACGTACACCCCACTCCCAGAAACAGTTTTTTCTGAGAAATGGATGTCATGGCCTGTTTAATGTCAGAAAATCTAAGATCTCTGACCTCATGCTGAACGACCACTATCGCTGCAACCATCAGAAGCAGGCCAAGAGCGTGAGGCAAATGCCTTAACCAGCGCCGCTTCTGACACGCCGCTGGCTTGTTCTGCCCCTGCAAATCTGACAGATTTTTACTGTCCATTGAAAATAATGCCTGATTTATTCCTGAGGCTCTCGTAACAGGGCCGTTTCAATCAGTGCTACGGTTTCACTCACACCATACAGAGCAACAAAACCACCAAAACGTGGTCCCTCTTTTTGCCCGAGCAGCACTTCATACAAACAACTGAACCAGCTTCTCAGCGGGTCAAACTCATGGCGTTTACCAATCTCAAATACGAGATTTTGCAACACCGAAGCATCGGTGCTCTCACCTTCATAGCCCCGCAGAGATACTGCCAGATCAACCAGAGCGGCACGCTCTTTATCTGTCGGCACACGAAAAACTTTAGAAGGTCTCACGAAGTCAATATAATATGCGACCGCATGTCGGACAAGACCAGCCAGCATAGGGTGTGTCTCAGGCGAGACATCTGCATCGTAACGGCGGATAAACCCCCACAACACTTCAGGCGTTTCTGCATTAGCAACCGAAGCAAGGTTAAGCAGCATGCTAAAGAATACAGGTGAGCCTGACTGAGCCTCGACCTTCCCTTTACCAAAGAACCATGCCGGGTTCCCACGCAAGTCCCCCTCCGGAGCGTCAGAGGCCTGCAACGCCAGGGCCTTATCAACATGCGTCAGGTAATCATCTGCAGCTTTAGGGATGACATCAAAATACAACCGCTTTGCACGCTGCGGCTGATTAAACATGAACTGCTCAAGGCTTTGCTGAGGGGCATATCGCAACCACTCCTCAACCGAGAGACCATTGCCCTTCGACTTGGATATTTTTTGCCCCTGCTCATCAAGGAAAAGCTCATACGTCAGACCAGCCGGCGGCTCCCCTCCCAGAATACGGCAGATTTTACCTGAGAGACGCACACTATCAATCAGGTCCTTACCTGACATTTCATAGTCGACACCCAGAGCATACCAGCGCATAGCCCAGTCAGCTTTCCACTGCATTTTAGCGTGGCCACCGGTCACCGGCGTTTCGAAAACTTCACCTGTTGCCGGGTCAGTCCAGCGCACTGTGCCTTCAGCCGGGTTTACTGCATCCATCTTAACCTGCATCACCTCACCTGTGCGTGGATGCAGGGGCAGAACAGGAGAATAGGTTGCACGTCGGTCTGCACCAAGTGTTGGCGCGATAACCCCGACAATCTCCTCATGCACTTCAAGAACACGCCTCAGTGCGGCGTCAAAACGGCCACCTGTATAATAGAGCGTTGAGGAAGCGAATTCGTAATCAAAACCAAACTGGTCAAGGAAATTGCAAAGACGGGCGTTATTATGCGCGGCAAACGATTCGTGGGTTCCAAACGGATCAGGCACACGCGAGAGTGGCTGACCAATAAACTTTGCCAGCATATCGCGCTGCGGCACGTTATCGGGCACTTTACGCAGAGCATCCATGTCGTCAGAAAAAGCCAGAAGCTGCGCAGGCTGCCCCGTCAGCTCAGTATAAGCCTGACGCACCCACGATGTGCGGGCGACCTCTCCAAATGTGCCAATATGCGGCAGGCCTGACGGGCCATAACCGGTCTCGAGCAACGCAGGCCGTGCAGCCTTGCCGTCACCTTTGACACGACCCTGACGTGCCTGAACATGATCGGCTAATTTACGGGCCTCTTCAAAAGGCCACGCACGCGGAAGAGGGGGTTGGGGTGTATTTGGATCTGACATTTTGCGGAAGCTATGAACTGTGCAGACTTAGGTCAATAAAAAACAATAACGTCACGCACTTTACTGCTATTTTTTTACAGCTCTTGACCATAAACAGCACACGCTACATCCTGCTGCGGCACTATTAAGCGTATTGTCACATTACTTGTGTCAAAAGAGGTAACCCATGACCCGCACAGCCGCTCTGATTCTGATCGGTAATGAAATTCTCTCTGGCCGCACACGCGATGACAACATCCAGTTTCTGGCAACCGGCCTCGGCGAGCTGGGCATTCCTCTGCGTGAAATCCGGGTTATCCCTGATGTACAGGCAACAATTGTCACGACAGTCACCGAAATGCGTGCGCGCTATGATGAAGTGTTCACCACGGGTGGCATCGGACCAACCCATGACGATATTACGGCTGCCTGTGTTGCTGAAGCATTTGGTGTGCCGTGGGAGTTTCATCAGCCAACATTTGAGCTGCTCAGCAAACAGTTTGGAGAGAACTTCAACGCCGCCCGCCAGCGCATGGCCAAATTTCCACGTGGCGCGACCCCTATTCCTAACTCAGTCTCAGGCGCCCCTGGTTTTACAATAGGGAATGTGCATGTCATGGCCGGTGTACCCCGTATTATGCGGGCGATGTTCACTGCTCTGGCGCCGACACTGCAGCGTGGCCTGCCTGTCATGTCACGAACCTGGCATACCACAACATTATTTGAGGGCTCTCTGGCTGAAGAGCTTGAGCATATTCAGACCACTTACCCGCACCTTGATATCGGCTCATACCCTTTTCACCGTCAGGATGGCCGACGCGGTGTTGCTCTCGTTGCCAAAGGCCAGGATGAAGCCGCCGTTATTAAAGCAGCAGAAGCAATTTATGAGCTGATTATTAAAAAGGGCGGGTCTCCTGTTGAAGGAGAAGCCCCGCCCTGATCGGTTTTTTAATTTTGTAGCCTGTGAGAAATTACTTAGACGGCACTTCACGGCCCATCGCGAGGAATTTCTCACGCCGCAGCTCTTTAAGGCGCGATGACGACAGCTTCTGCAAAGGCTGTAACTCTTCTGCAATTGCCTGGCGCACTGTATTAAATACGGCCTGCGAGTCGCGCTGCGCTCCGCCAACCGGCTCCGGAATGATACGATCAACCAGCTTAAGGCGCAGCAGATCCTGCGCTGTAAGGCGCAGTGTTTCAGCTGCAACGCTCGCCTGCTTAGGGTCACGCCACAAAATTGAAGCACAGGCCTCTGGTGAAATAACAGAGTAGATCGCGTGCTCAAGCATAAGCACCCTGTCACCGGCACCTAAAGCAACAGCACCACCTGAGCCACCTTCACCAATCACTGTTGCGATCAGAGGCACAGGGGCTTCAAGGCATACATCAATTGAGCGTGCAATAGCTTCAGCCTGCCCGCGCTCTTCCGCATCAATACCAGGCCATGCACCTGCAGTATCAATAAATGTAAGAACTGGCAGCTTAAACTGACCTGCCAGTTTCACCAGACGCTGTGCCTTACGATATCCTTCGGGGCGGGCCATACCAAAATTACAGGCCAGGCGGCTGTCAAGATCAGAGCC
The DNA here is from genome assembly GCF_002153485.1 of Acetobacter sp. DmW_043. Lineage (NCBI taxonomy): Bacteria > Pseudomonadati > Pseudomonadota > Alphaproteobacteria > Acetobacterales > Acetobacteraceae > Acetobacter > Acetobacter sp. DmW_043. The sequence continues at coordinate 197,832 of NZ_JOMN01000015.1, forward strand.
ACGCTCAGTGCCGATCACCACAACAGGGGTGCCATTGAAACGACCGATGCCACCAATAACGGCACTGTCGTCAGCATAGAGCCTGTCACCCGCCAGAGGTGTAAATTCAGTCAGCAGAGCGGCCACATAATCTTTGACATGCGGGCGCTGCGGATGTCGCGCAACCTGCACTTTCTGCCACGGTGTCAGCCTGGCATAGATAGCTCGCAGGTGCTTCTCTGCCTTCTCCTGAAGACGAGCAGTTTCCTCTGCGATATTTACCCCATTGGGGTCACTCATCTGCCGCAGTTCATCGATCTTGTTACCAAGTTCGGCGACGGGCTTTTCGAAATCAAGATACTGATGCATGCGATGCGCATAGCATATCCGCGTATAAAACAAAATTAATTCATGAGCTCACAGAGACAAAATACACACAGAGAAAATGCCCTAATTTCCTTTTCTGCCGCCGCCTTCGGCTAAAGGATGGCAACTCTCTACGACGCGCCGCAAATGCTCTGTTTGTACATGCGTATATATTTGAGTCGTGGAAATATCCGCATGCCCCAGCAGCATCTGCAAAGCCCGCAGATCAGCCCCCCTGGCAAGCAGGTGCGTAGCAAAAGAATGCCTCAGCACATGAGGGGAAAGACATGTCGGATCAAGCCCGGCTCTGACACCCGCCTCGTGCAGAATTTTATCAAAAGCCTGACGGGTCAGAGCACGCTTTGGGTCGCGCCCGGGAAACAGCCACGGGCTTTCAAGCCAGGCATCACAGGCATACAGCTCTTTGACCGCCTGCCAGGCCGTGACTGAAACCGGAACCAGACGCTCACGCCCTCCTTTACCGCGAATCAGCAACATAGGCCGTTCGCCCCTCAGCGCCTCTCTGGGTAAAGACAACAGTTCAGAAATTCGCAACCCGGAACTATAAAGTAGCTCCAGAGCCGCACGCGCAACGAGCATACGGCGCTTCTGCGCTACCGTATTATCACTCTCCTGCACATGACAGGCCTCTATAAGCGCCTCGACCTCTGCCTCAGAGAGAAAGTGAGGCAGTGCCAGCTCAGGGCGTGGCGAATCAAGAGTCGCAGCAGGATTATCCTTCCTTATCCCCTCACGCAGCAGGAAGAGATAAAACTGCCTGATGCATGACAGCCGCCGCGCAATCGTACGACGCGCCTGCCCATCTGCACCAAGGTCAGCCAGCCAGGCAGCCAGCTCGTCTGTTTTTGCATCAACAGGCAATATTCCACGCATGGCCAGGAAATCAGAGCACGACTCGAGATCTGCGGCATAGGCAGCAAGTGTACGCGCTGAAGCCGCACGCTCTGCTACCAGCATTTCAAGAAACAGTTCTGCCTCGTGCCCTTTGATCATCACTGTGCCGGAGCGGCCTGAACAGCTGGTGCGGCAGGCGCCACCGGAGCCGCCAGAGGCACAGGCGGAGGAGGTGCCGGCGGCATAGCCTCAGCTGGCATGACAGCCATTGGAGCAGGAGCAGCCTGAACAGCAACGGTGCCGTGTACTGCCTGCTGTGCAGGCGGGTGAACAGAGCCACCCAGAGCGAAAATACCACCGGCAAGAGCCAGGCAGATGACAGCAATACCAATCAGTAGCTTACGATTCATTTTTCTTTTTCCCGACATAAGCAGAGAACATAGATGTGTTCCTGCAGCTCTATGGTAAGCTGAGCATCATGTCATCACGTATCTTATCATCACATCAGACGGCAGACCCGCCTCCGCTTCCACTTAACCTGGAAAAAATTACTCACCAGCATAATGCAGGCGCCCCTCCTTCGCGACGCAGCATCGTTCTGGTGGGGCTTATGGGAGCCGGGAAAACCACTATAGGCCGCAGGCTTGCTGACCGCCTGCGCCTTCCCTTTATTGATGCTGACGTTGAAATAGAACGCGCAGCAGGCTGCTCTATCGCTGAAGTTTTTCGCCTCTACGGTGAGGCTGCCTTCCGTGACGGAGAGCGCCGTGTCATTCGTCGCCTGCTCGAAGGCCCGCCTATGGTGCTGGCAACTGGTGGTGGTGCCTATATGGATGCCCAGACACGCGCCCTTGTACGCGAGCGCTCTGTTTCTGTCTGGCTGCGCTGCTCACTGCCGGTTCTTCTCAGTCGGGTTATCGGCCGGACACACCGCCCGCTCCTGAACACGGAGAGCCCTCATATTGTGCTGTCACGCCTTATGGACGCACGTCACCCGATTTATGCCGAAGCTGATATTATCGTCGATTGCGGAGAATATAACGTGGATCACAGTACAACCAGAGTGATCGAGGCTCTGGCTCATTCACGCCGGCCAGTCAGCCTGCCCGTCGCTTTATCACACACCTCATATGACATTCTGATCGGCACAGACCTGCTTAAACGTGCCGGCGCTCTCCTCGCCCCGCTGCTACCGCAGAAAAAAGCAGTTATTATCACGGACAGTAATGTCGAAACTCTTTATCTGGAAAGACTCCAGAACTCTCTGAGTGAAACCGGCATCACCTTTCGCACACATGTGGTCATGCCCGGAGAAGCGTCGAAAAGTTTTAAAACATTTGAAAGCATTATCGATTCCATCCTTGAGGATGGCATTGAGCGTAAAACCGCCATCATTGCCCTGGGCGGCGGGGTTGTAGGTGATCTGGCCGGCTTTATCGCCGCATCGACTCTGAGGGGGCTGCCATTTGTACAGATTCCGACAACGCTGCTTTCACAGGTCGACTCCTCAGTTGGTGGTAAAACCGGCATTAACACCCGGTGGGGTAAAAATCTGGTCGGAGCTTTTTGTCAGCCTCTGACCGTACTGGCTGACGTTTCAACCCTTCAGACTCTGCCACTAAGAGAACTGAAAGCCGGATATGCCGAAATCGTCAAAGCAGGGCTTATTGGCAGCCGCCGGCTGTTCAGATGGTGCGAGCTGAACGGAAAAGCTGTTCTTGAAGGCAACACAGAAGCACAGACCGAAGCTGTGCGGCAGGCCTGTGCCTTTAAAACTGAGGTCGTGGCAGCTGACGAACGTGAACAGCAGGCCAGCAACGGGCGGGCTCTGCTCAACCTTGGCCACACTTTTGGTCACGCACTCGAAGCTGAAATGGGATATGACGGACGCCTGCTTCACGGTGAAGCCGTCTCTGTTGGCATGCAGCTTGCGTGCGCACTCTCTGTCAGACTGGGCCTCTGCCCCGCTGCTGACTATGAGCGGCTGACAGCACATTTGCATGCTCTTGAGATGCCGGCACACGTTCGTGATCTGCCATACAGCTTCAGCGCCCGGACACTCATCACTCATATGCAGCGCGACAAAAAAATGCAGGACGGCAAACTTTCTTTTGTTCTGTTACGCGGAATCGGAGAAGCCTTCACCAGTCGCGATATTGACGACCATCTTGTGCATGAGGTCCTGACCGAAGACGGCTGCACATCTTAAAAAAAGATTTTTTAAACCTTTCAGATTTATTATGGCAGACCTCGTCAGGCCTGCCATAATCCTGCCGTGTTTAACGGCGAGATAACTGCACAGACTGCCTGATATGAAGCCTGCGACTTGAAATCACTGCCTTATTCTTCAAACAGTTGCATCAATAATTGTTTGTGAGAGCGAAACAAACTGTTGCACCCAGGACACAATTGTGTTTTGTAATGGCAGTAAGGATGCAGCTACGGGTTTCTATTTTAGAACTAATCGTTTTATTAGAACTTCAGGCATCTAAAGTAACTTGGTCCGCCGAATGGTTGGCGGCATAATTAACAGATGAATTATTGAGGGCGAAAAAATGCGTCTCCGCACGGCGTTACTTGCAACCACACTAATGGCAGCGGCTCCTGCGGCCGCATCTGCCACCACCATTACCGGACCTTACGTCAACGTTGGTGGCGGCTACAACCTGGTCCAGAGCCAGCATGCTCACATCTCCGGCTTTGCCGGTGGCGCATCAAGCGATGAGAACGTCAGTTCTTCACGCTACCGCCACCAGAACGGCTTCACCGGTTTTGGTGCATTTGGCTGGGGCTTCGGCAACGGTCTCCGCGCTGAAGTAGAAGGTGTTTACAACTACTCAGAAATCAATCACCGCACGGCATCTGTTGCTAACAAAACACGCAGCAGTGACCAGTCTTACGGTGGTTTCGTTAATGTTCTTTACGACATTGACCTGAAACAGTTTGGCCTTGATGTGCCTGTTACACCATTTGTTGGTGTTGGTGCCGGCTACCTGTGGCAGCACTACAACCCGACAGATTCTTACTTCTCTAACAAAAACACAAGCCGTCTTGGCGGCACAAACGGTGGCTTTGCTTACCAGGGCATCATCGGTGCAGCTTATGACACCGGCATTCCTGGCCTGCAGGTTACAACTGAATACCGTATGATTGGCCAGCCTGGCTCATTCGTTGATGGAGCTTTCTCTTCATCAGCTAATTATGCCAACGGCAGCACAGGTCGCGGTCACGTTAACTTTGACCAGCGCTTCAATCATCAGTTTATCCTGAGCCTGCGTTACGCTTTCGACACAGCTCCACCAGCACCACCAGCTGTTGCTCCTGTTCCGGCAGTTCCAGTACACGCACCAGCTCGTTCTTACCTGGTGTTCTTCGACTGGGATAAAGCAACACTCAGCGCACGCGCTCGTCAGATCGTAGCTGAAGCTGCACAGGCTTCAACACACGTTCAGACAACACGCATCGAAGTTAACGGCTACACCGATAACTCAGCAGCACACCCTGGCCCACGTGGTGAAAAATACAACCTGGGTCTTTCTGTTCGTCGTGCAGACAGCGTAAAAGCTGAACTGATCCGCGATGGCGTTCCTGCTGCTGCAATCGACGTTCATGGTTATGGTGAAGCTCACCCACTGGTCCCAACAGGCCCAGATACACGTGAGCCTCAGAACCGTCGTGTGGAAATCATCCTCCACTAATACGACTGGTCTTTATGACAAAGAAAAGAGGTGTCTCACGACACCTCTTTTTTTTTGCTATCCTTCTTCTGTGTTCACACAGGGGCGTAAAATATAGTGTCTGAAAAGCTTACAATTTTCCTTTCCCGATTCACTACAGCGGAAAATACCGCAATGGTGATAAGGCTTTTCAAATTTGGAAGTATCGGCTGCCTGGGCTTTATATGGGATTCTGCAACCGTTTATGGTCTGCGCCCTTTTACTGGCCTGACAGCTGCCACTCTTATTGCATATTTTGTCGCGGCCACCCTTAACTGGCTGCTCAATCGCCTCTGGACATTCAGAGAAGTCGAATCCTTTGACCATCCGCTCCGTCAGTGGGCTCGTTTTCTTGTCGCAAACAGCCTTGGTTTTCTGCTTAATCGCAGTACGGTTTATACGCTCTTTTACTTCTTCCCTCTGTGCAGGGATTATCCGGTTATTGCGCTGGCAGCCGGCTCCCTCGCTGGCCTCATCGCCAATTTTAACCTGAGCGAAAAAATCGTTTTTCGAAAAACCATATCCTCTGCTCCATCTCCGGATCAGACGAGTAACGTACAATCAGAGCCGGAAAAAACATCTCCCACCAAAGATGCTGCATGATGCATTTACCACGCTGAATAACACCGCCTCTTTCAGTAAAGAGCGGAGTGCGCTACATAGAACGATGGGTTAAGGAAGTTTCTTTGTTTTCCTGCCTGGCCGTGACTGGTGTTTTATGGATTTTTTCTGCAAAGAATACCGCTTAACACTCTCATGTGCCCAACCAGTTTCAGGACCGTCTGCCTCAAGCCATGCTAACAACAAACGATATCCGCACTACATTTCTGGATTACTTTGCCGGAACAGGGCACCAGATTGTCCCCTCTTCTTCGCTGGTACCACGTAATGACCCTACTCTGCTGTTTACCAATGCAGGCATGGTTCAGTTTAAAAATGTCTTCACCAGACAGGAAACACGACCTTACTCACGTGCAACAACAGCGCAGAAGGTTGTAAGAGCGGGCGGCAAGCATAACGATCTCGATAATGTTGGCTATACAGCCCGTCATCATACCTTTTTTGAAATGATGGGGAACTTCTCGTTTGGAGATTATTTCAAACCTGAAGCAATTGAGCTTGCCTGGACACTGGTAACAAAAAATTTCGGCCTGCCCAAAGAAAAGCTGCTCGTCACAGTTTATGCTGAAGACGAAGAGGCTGCCAGCCTCTGGCGCAAAATTGCAGGACTTGATGACAGCCGTATTATCCGCATCCCTACAGCTGACAATTTCTGGCGTATGGGTGATGTCGGCCCGTGCGGTCCGTGCTCTGAGATTTTCTACGATCATGGCCCTGACGTTTTTGGTGGCCCTCCTGGCTCTCCCGACGAAGATGGTGACCGGTTTGTAGAAATCTGGAACCTCGTCTTCATGCAGTATTTTGAAGATCCGCCAGGCACACGCTCACCATTACCAAGCCCGTCTATTGATACAGGCCTGGGGCTTGAACGCTTTGCGGCTATTTTGCAGGGCAAGCGCGACAACTACGATACAGATATTTTCCAGGCGCTGATCCATGCATCATCTGAGCTGACACATCAGGCCGCAGATGGCGCTTTCAAAGCCAGTCATCGTGTTGTAGCTGATCACCTGCGTTCATCAGCCTTTCTGATCGCTGATGGTGTGCTGCCCGCCAAAGATGGTCGTGGCTATGTCCTTCGCCGCATCATGCGCCGCGCTATGCGTCACCTGCATATGATGGGTACGAAGGACCCTTCATTCCACAAGCTGCTCCCTGTTCTGCTCCAGCAGATGGGTCAGGCTTACCCTGAACTCACACACAGCGAGAGCCTGATCCGCGAAACTATGCGTGGTGAAGAAGAGCGCTTTAAGGCTATGCTTGACCGTGGTCTGGCTCTTCTGACGGAAGAAACTGATAAGCTGCCTTCCGGCGCACCCCTGCCAGGTGATGTGGCCTTCCGTCTTTATGACACTTTTGGCTTTCCCCTCGACCTGACACAGGATGCCCTGCGCAGCAGCGGTCATACCGTTGATGTCAGTGGCTTTGATGCTGCTATGGCTGTGCAGCGTGAGCGTGCCCGTGCCTCCTGGGTTGGCTCAGGCGATACCGCGCTTGAAACGATCTGGTTTGAAGCACGGGATAAGTTCGGCTCATCCGAGTTCCTTGGTTACTCTACCCGTCAGGCAGATGGTGAAGTGCAGGCCGTAGTTTCAGGCAACGCCTTCGTCAAAGAAGCCTCGGCCGGTGACGAAGTTGCTGTTCTGCTCAATCAGACTCCGTTCTATGGCGAAAGTGGTGGTCAGGTTGGTGACACCGGCACACTGACAGGCAAAGACCTGCAAATTGCCATCACCGGCACGCAGAAAAAAGCTGGTGATCTGATCGTTCATTACGGCACCATCATTAAAGGTACGCTGCGCCCGGGTACGGCTGTGACAGCAACGGTTGATCATGAACGCCGCTCAGCTATCAGCGCTCACCATTCAGCAACCCACCTGCTTCATGAAGCGCTGCGCCGTATTCTTGGTACGCATGTGACACAAAAAGGCAGCCTGAACGGGCCAGACCGCCTGCGTTTTGACATCAGCCAGCCCCGCCCTGTCACAGCTGAAGAGCTTGCGCAGGTCGAAGCTGAGGTAAACCGCCTGATCAGAGAAAACTCACAGGTCGTTACCCGTTCAATGACACCGGATGAAGCGGTTGCCGAAGGTGCAATGGCTCTGTTTGGTGAAAAATATGGCGATGAAGTACGCGTAGTTTCTATGGGCGCATCTGACGGCAGCAAAGCCGCATGGTCTGTTGAGCTGTGTGGTGGCACGCATGTTAACCGCACCGGTGACATAGGGCTGTTCCACATTACGTCAGAAAGCGGTGTATCTGCCGGTATCCGCCGTATTGAAGCTCTGGCTGGTAAAGCCGCTGAAGACTTCTCTCTCGCAAACGAGCAGCGCCTGCAGCAGATGGCCGGCATGATGAAGGTCAGTGTATCTGATGCGCCTGAACGCCTGGCAACTTTGCTTGAAGAACGTCGCATTATGGAGAAGCAGATTTCGCAGCTCCAGCGCCAGCTGGCCGCGGGTAATGCGGTTTCAGCCGGAACGGAAACGGTAGCTGGTGTACGTCTTGCCGTTCGTAATGTTGGTGATACCGCCCCCCGCGAGCTCAAGGGACTTGCTGAAACCATTCTCAAACAGGGTGAAACGGATGTCGTCGTTCTGATTTCTACCGCCGGAGGCAAGGGCAGTGTCGTTGCAGCTGTAGCAGCCGACAAGACCGAGGAGCTTGATGCGGTAGCTCTTGTAAAAGCTGCAAGCATTGCCATGGGCGGCAAAGGTGGTGGCGGACGGCGCGATATGGCTCAGGCCGGCGGCCCGGATGCTGACGCTGCTGATGCTGCATTTGAAGCTGTTCGTCAGATTCTGTCTGAAAAGAACTAAGAGCACCATTTGCCAGCGGGAAACTATATTGCTTTTTTTTACCCACTGGCGTTCTTAAGCCCTTGCTTTATTTTATGCCGACAAGGAAAAACGTCATGTCTCTGATTGCTTCCATCCTGAAAGTGATGGCTCCCCCTCACCCTGAGGCACGACCTTTTCTTCTCGCGTCTGGCGCGACGACACTCGTGAGCCGTTTTCTGAGCCGTAAAATTTCTAACCGCCATCTGAAAACGACAGCAAAGTTGCTGGGTACCACCAGTGCACTGTTTTTCGGCTTTTGCCTGTATTTCTTCCGTGATCCTAAGCGGCACACACCCGCACGCAACGATGTTGCCGTTGCCCCGGCTGACGGACGTATTGTATCGATTGAAAAAATTGCACCACCGGCTGAACTCAACATGGGCACAGCACCGGTATGGCGCATTGCAACCTTTCTGTCAGTGCTCGACGTGCATGTGAATCGTGTCCCTGCGGCCGGCACTGTAACCTGCATTGCCTATCACCCAGGCCAGTTTCTCAACGCCAGCCTTGACAAAGCTTCAGACCTGAATGAACGCAATGCCATGAGTCTGCGCCTTCCCGATGGCCGTATGCTGGCAGTTGTACAGATTGCAGGCCTTATTGCACGTCGTATCGTCTGCAGTGTTTCTGAAGGGATGCAGGTTGAAGCCGGAGAGCGCTTCGGGCTTATTCGCTTTGGTTCGCGCACAGACCTATACCTGCCACCCGGTGTAGAGCCTCTGGTATCTGTTGGTCAGACAATGATCGGCGGCGAAACTGTTATGGCGCGCCTTTAGGAAGAATGAGTGTGCCGGGGTTTTTAATGCTGCGTTTTATGACCAGAGGTTTGTCCCGCTCGCCTGAAGAACAAACCATTCGGCATAATGACCGATAATGCGAACACAGCGGGCATAACGGAGCGAGAAATGCATAAAGATGATTTTGAGGCAGAGCCTCAGTTTCGAGCAAAAAAACCCCCGGCAAGACGGTTAAAACGCCGTGTTCGTAAAAAAATGACCGGCATTTCCTTTAACCGTCTTATCCCTAATCTTCTGACTATGCTGGGTTTGTGTGCCGGGCTGACCGGCATGCATTTTGCAACCAACGGAGATTTTCAGCACGCTGTCATCTCTCTGCTGATCGCTGCTTTTCTTGACGGGCTCGACGGGCGCATTGCCCGTATGCTGGGCGGGTCAACACGGTTTGGTGCCGAATTTGACAGTCTTTCAGATTTTGTATGCTTTGGCGTGACCCCCGCTTTTATTCTTTATTTCTGGGCCCTGAAAGATGGAGGATATAACGCTTTTCTCCCCTGTCTTTTCTTTATCGTCTGCATGGCACTGCGTCTGGCACGCTTTAACTCTATGCTTGATGATGAAAACACAAAACCAAAATATACGAGCGGGTTTTTTACCGGTGTCCCGGCTCCTGCCGGAGCATTTATTGTTTTATTTCCACTTCTTACAGGCCTGGAAGCGGAAAGATTGAATCTTCACGGGCTGCTGAATATCTCCCGTAACCCTTATGTTGTCTCTGCAACATTAATTGCTATCGCGCTGCTTCTGGTATCCACTTTACCGGTCTGGTCATTTAAAAACTTCAAAGTCCCTAAATATTATGCACTCCCCATCATGCTTGGTACGGGTATTTTTGCTGTTTTAATGGTCGCTAACACGTGGGCAACACTGGCAGCAGGTGATCTGATGTATCTGTCACTGATACCCATGAGCTTAGCCAGCTACAAACGCCTTAAACATGAAGCCGAAAATCTGCATATCACTTCAGAGGAAGATGATCTGCTCTCAGAGTGATGCTTCAGCCTCAGACTGACTAAAAAGCGAACACAGGCCATCAAGAACAGCCTGTGGCGGCGGCGGGCACCCGGGGATGGTCAGATCAATCTGTACTTTGCGCTGCACCCCCCCCATAACAGCATAATTTTCTGTAAAAAAACCGCCATCAAAAGCGCAGTCACCAACACAGATCAGCCCCTTAGGCAGAGGCATGCTTTTCCAGGCGGCCTCAATAACCGGTGCCATGGCTCGTGTCAGTGCACCGGTTATCAGCAAAACATCAGCACCCTGAGGCGCCTTTACAAAACCAAAACCAGCACCACGCATATCACAGGCTCCGGCAGCCAGGGCCTCCAGCTCCATACCGCAGCCACCGCACCCTCCTGTATCCACATGAAAAAGGAGCAGCGGCCAGCGTGGGCCGGCAGGTTTAAAACGTGTCCCGCCGCCTGTAAAACAGGCATCAAAAACTGCACGCATCAAACTCATACTATCAGGCCTTTTTGTTTAACCATCATACGCGGCAGCATTTACACCTAAAGAGGCACGCCCCAGTTCAAGGTCTGAAATATCCTGACCAGACAAAGCCGCCTCAAAAACCATCAGCGCCGCAGCGGCAGGGTCTCTGACATACACCCGTTCAACCCGTCCGCTACGCAGGGTAACCCAGTAGAGCACCATACCCCATGGGCCTTCTGAAACACCGATACCCTCACTGTCTGTAACAGAAAGCTCAGTCCGCCCTCCGGCAGTCAGACCAAGGCGGGGGCCAAGGTCACGTAACATCCGCAGGCTTTCGCCTGTTTCTGCGACCATCACAGCAACACGGTCCTCAGCACATCCGCCTTCGCGTCCGGTTGTAAAACGCCATACTCCGTCATAGGCCCATAAAAGACGCCTGAAATCTCCCTCTCCGCCAGCCGCGCGCAGAACAGGACCATCAACACCAAAACGATCACACATACTGCGATCAACACATAAAATGTCAGACAAACGTGCGGAAAGACCGGGGTAGTTGCGCCACAATGCCGCCAGAGAAGGATAAAACTCCTCACCAAGCTCAGAGAGATGGCGACATAACTCTCCGGCCTCAGCAGCCTGCTGCAGGCTGACGCCGCCTGGTACAATATGATCCATCAGCAGGCGTGAGCCCAGAACAGGAGTTGCAACAGCGAGCAGCTTTTCGCGAAACATCATACACTGAGAGGCAACAAGTGACGCACCCGCATGACGGGCTATAGCGGCAAGCGCGAACAAATGATGCGTAATACGCTCAAACTCAAGCAACACAACGCGCAGCAGCTCAACTTCTTCTTCAACACTCTGCCCGCAGGCCGCCTCTACCGCCTGACAAAAAGCAAGTTGATGCGAGACAGAAGAGCCTGCTGCGACACGCCCGCTTAAACGGCATGCCTCCTCTATACGCGACATATGCCAGCGCTGTGCAAGACCACGATGCGCATAACCATTAACTGCTTCGGCACGGCGTATCTGCCCGCCATTATCTGTCGCCAGAGCAATATAAACCGGCGTTTCAAGGCCGCCTGTTGCAGGGCCTGATGATGCCTGTACCCCACCGGCCTGCATAATCTCATCCGAGGGCTGAAACACTAAATGTCTTTCTGGCGATTTTTCAGACGTGTCTGTAGTACCGCTCAGCGGCCCCCTGACAGGCCATAACCCATGATCAACCAGGGGACGCTCATCCTGGCACCACATCGCTTCGGCACCATAGAGATCAAAAATCATCCGCTCATAATATGCTGAAACAGGACGCGCAGATGACAGAGCAGGATAACGATTATTTTCTAATAACAGGCTGGCTGCCAGAGGCTGCATATCAGGCTGCATAAAGAGCGCATGAACATACGTGCCATCGCACCACAGGCCGGTAAAAGACAAAGGATGCTCTTTAAGGCTTTCTATCAGGTCCCGCCATAACATCTCTCCCAGCACATAACGCCACGATGTTTCTGTCACAGTACCTGACTGAATATAACTTACAGGATCCATCAGAAAACCCCCAGCATCATAGCCAAAGGCACCATAAAACCCGTTGCAACCAGCACAACACAGGCGACACGCCCTGCACTGTCATGTGGCCAGAAAGAAAGGTCTCCCGAATTTTTAGGAAACACACGTAAAATCACACCCAGAATACCGCCTATTGTCAGTATAGTCAGCATCCATGACATGTCGCTGAGCACAGAAAATAAGAGCAGGCAGCCAACAAACGGTGCTCCGGGTGGCTGGCAGGCCAGGGCACGGGCCGCCCATGCGTACTTAGCCATTTCAGTTCCCCCGGCCAGGCACCATCCACACAAAAATAAAAGAGCGGCGACATCAGCTCTGGCACCCACCGCAATAAAAGCCAACGCGAGTGGAAAAGAGTAAAAACGATACCACTTATCGTCACCACGTGTACTGACAGCCGTAAACCAGAGAGAAACAAGCCCTGCTATAATCAGTGTTGTGTGAAAGGCATCCCCTCCTGCTGCACGAAAATGTAAAGACAGAAGGATGACAGCCCCCACAAAGGGACGAAAGAAAGCGAGATCGACATTCTCTGCCCAGATCATGCTGAATGGCACCAGTCCGGCAAGAACAATGCTGCCACAGGCAAGCATAATGCCTGCCTCGGTTTTTCCTGACGGCAGTAAAAGTCCGGCCAGGACAAGAAACAGACCAACCGCCATGCTACGCAAAATACGCCAGCCCACCATGGCTTTGCCCGCAGCATGGCCAATAACGAACACCCCGTAAACAAGGGATAAGCCAAGCAGACCAAGCCCCACAACCGGCTCTGGTGTAATACATGCCAGGTCCGCGAGTCCGACAGAAACATAAGGCAGGCTGCGCAATAAACGTGTCTGAAAACTCTTTTGCTCCAGCACGGTCATCAACAGGCCAAAGGCCAGCATAACACGCCCTGCCCTCTGCACGGGGTCATCGTCCCACCCTGAGGCAACAGTACCGGGATTAAGAAACACTACGACAGAGAGAAGGCAGGCTATACCTGCTGCCCACAAAGAAAGCCGGCGATTCTGTGCTTTTCCGGTCATAGCAACGAGAACAGCACCCAGAAAGGGCCAGACAAACGAAAGGGCTGCAAAAAAAAGAGAAGCCGTCATCAGGAAGCAGGTCCCCTATCTGACGCACCAGAGCGCTGAGGCACATAGTCAGGGTGTGGTGCACCAGCGGCATGATCCAGCGCATCACCATCATCCTGCTGACTGCGTTGCCATTTTTTATTTTTACGCTCCTGACGTACAGGAGCACGAACGACATGCACGCGCGGCATCACCCGGTGCACACAGGCTCCACCCAGTATAGCAATGCAACAGCCGATCAGTGCGGTAACCGCAAATGCCGTCACCTGCCTGTACATCACGGCAGATAACAAAACACCCTCTGCACAGGTAAGAAGACCGGCCCACTGCCAGACCATCGTCTGGCGGACACTCACTGTGACTAACCCTGCCATAACAACACATATACCTGCGGGAAAAACCGTACCATCGGGGTATAAATTCATCAGCATGAGCAAAATCATCACACCAGGAAGTAAAAAAGGTGCTGCGATCACCTTACTTTCTCTCACCTCGTCATACTGATAGAAATTAAGAAACAAAACAGGGCCGACACCCAGTATTACAGCAAAGGCAGCCCCTGCCTCCTGCAGCGGTGTCAGGCCATCAATAAGCATGGCAACGGCCGTCATGATGCCCAGAGCCGGCAGAAAAGCTATGCTGCGCGCTGCAACACAAAGAGCAAGGAACGGAACGATTACAGCGGCCAGTGTCATGGCGCAAACCCTCCTTCTTCCTCGTTGTACCATGATGTTTTATGCGAAGGCGGCGTGCCTTTCTCGTTTTTATCAGATACCGGAAGGAAAAGAGGCGTTGCTATCTGCCAGGCGACCAGCCCTGCCAGAAAAACAGATAAAAAACGTACACGCCCGCGCTTTATCACCGACAAAAGAACAAGCCGGATCAGCACCAGAAAAAACATCGCACAGACCAGTTTAAGGACCCAGCCTCCGGTACCGTAAAAACAATTTACCATCCATGCTGTGGCACCCTCCTCAGGGAGCGGCAAAGCCAGCACCCCCGACCAGACAATATCACCGGCGAGCGTTATCCAGCACAACTGAAGAATGTCATGAGTCCAGAGCCATAATCCCCGGTCTGCGCCAGAAAGAGGACACTGAGCCTCATCTGCGACACTTCCACCCTGCCCGAGAGCACCGAGGAATATAGCAGCCCCGGCCAGCACAAAAGGTGCTCCTTCCCCTGAAGGAGAATAGGCTCTTGTGTGAATAAGAAAATTGCTGAGGTCCTGACCGCCGGTCATCAGCAATATTGGCGTAAGCGCGGGTAAAAGCAGTATATCGCTGACACCGCTCAGATATCCGTCTGAAGCAGACTGCCCCGCCTGAATCATTACAGGGAGCATCAGCAACACAGACACCAGCACAAGCAATGCACAGATGAGCAGCAAACCAGGAGCAGGAAAGCCGGGAGGACTTAAAGAAAAAACAGGCACCATGCCACAGACAGCGATGGCAAGAACAAAAGCAACCCGCGTTACAATGCACCCGACCTGCTGACCCGGAGCCATGATACCAGGGCGCTTTAACTGATGCCTTATATTCTGCCACCTGCCACCGGGCCAGTAACGCAGCTGCCCTGTTATTCTGCCAGCCAGCAGATCAACAAACCCGCGAAAATAAGGGGCCGCATACATCATCAGAATAATCTGAAAAAATAACGCGATTACAATAAGCAGATACCATTGCCATGTCAGGATCAGCGGGGGAGAAAACGACGTCATTATCCTGCAAATAATCCTAAAAACAGCCCGGCACCAAGAAACAGTAAAACAAGAACACCACTCTGTGCTTCACACACCGCGCAAAATCTAAGGACAAACTGCCATAACGGACTGACTGCCGCGACACATTTCTGCCAGCCGGTATGAACCGAAACTTTGTATGTCTGCCATCCCAGAAAAGTATCAACCTGAGCATTAAACTGTCTGTCAGAAGGGACAGGAGAGATGGAATTCAGCTCCTTTTTTTCTGCCTGTATGAAGGGTGCCCCCTGCTGCCAGAAAGAAGCCTGAAACTGCGCCTGAGGGAGAGGGGATATTTTAAAAAGTGTACTGAACATCTGAAGGCAGCCAGCACACAGTAACAAAGCCATTACACAATAAAGAGGGGTGTAACTTTCAGATGAACTGATAAACCAGACTGTAATGCTTTTTGACCACAGGAATGGACGTTCAAAAGTACCGGCGAGAAGATTATCTGCAAAGGCAAGCCACCCTCCCGGAAAGAATGCAACGACAGCAGCCGCTGCGACACAAACCAGTGCGGGCAGCAAAGTAAAAATACTCTGCGCTGTATCTTTATCTTCCTGTGCGGAACGAGAACGCACAACGGCAAGAACCAGGCGCAGCAAAGCCAGAATATTAATGACCATAACACAGGAGGTTATTACGGTAAGCACAATCACTGCCAGCGCCTGTAACGGAGGTACTGCCCGGGCAGCCTGCTCAGCTGCACCAATAAAACACCATAAGACTGAAAAACTGCCCAGCGGCGGCAGGCCAGACAGAAAAAGCAAAGCGCATGCCATAATGCCCTGGGCGTAGCGTCCTTTTAGACGGGAGGGTAAAATCAGCGAGCTGGCGCCCTCTTCCTGCTCCGGAGATGCGTCTTTTGTGTCCTGACAGAGCCATAAAAGGACAAGAGCTGATAAAAAAGGTGCTCCTGCCGCCAGCAGAGCTGCTGTTCTGAACTGCTCTCCGCCCTCAAGTGTCGTGCCAAATGCCAGCACAAGAATAACGACCAGCAGGCCAAAACCTGATGTGACCAGACCCGACATCAGCTGACCGGCAGAAGACGAACGACGTAAAGCCTGCATGCTGCCAGATAAAGCGACGCCACAGCCGCAACAAAGCAGAAAAAACTGACAAACCGAAGGTAACACACCTGCTTCAGTGAGTAATCGCCCGAGCAGAAACAAACCTGTCGCGCCGGGCAGCAGGGCAGAAGGACCAGTTTGTACAGATGTCGCCTTGCCCAGCAGCAGGACCATAACACACAAGGCCGGCGTAAAAAGAAGGCTGTCAACAGGCACTGTAGCCGGCACCACGGCCACAGGCAGACAAAGACCAATCCACCCTTTTCTCACCAGAAGAATCAAAGCTGTGCCCACAAGGAGGCCAAAAATAAGCGGCGAAAGCGCAAGGAAGGCAAAACCACTCAGCACACAGGCAACACCATAACGCCCCGAGCCACTGACCCCTCCGGCAAAAGACAGCAGTACCATCATAGGTAAAACCGGGCCATCCATGCCAAAAACCGGGCACCAGCTCAGCTCACCTTCAATACGCAGCACTGTACCGACCGCAGACAAAAGACCGGTCAGCACCCAGAATGCGACCAGTATTTCAGCACGCCACGGCTCTGCCCGCCCAAACCTCGCTGCCGGCAGAACCGTAACGATACCGCAACCGGCCAGGCAGATCAGAAGGCCACAAAGAAAAAATGAAACCGGAATGGTCTTACCCCCGAAACATATCTGACAAGAAACCACACCATATGCGGGACAGAGGACCCGAATAACCTTAAACCTGCAGGTGAGATCTTTTTTTTAACTCTCCTGCAGAGACGCAGAGTATACCGAAACCATCACCTTATAAAAGAACGTAAAAAAGCCGGCCGGTGACTTATATACCGCCGCCACCGCCGTTGCCAGACCGGAAGAGGTAATGTGAGAGGAGCATTGATATTTTTCACAACCTCAATAACGCACAGGCTACCCAGACCAGGTACGAACATTTTACCTGCAATATCGCTCACAAAATTAATATGAGCGTTTTTACACTCCCAGGTCAGGGGGAGAAAAAACATCTTCTCCTGGCGCTCTGCTTTCAGGCAGGCAAGATCGAGTAAACGCTTTATCGTATAAGATGAAAAAGCCAGTTCTCTGGCAAACGGGGTGTGCTTCAGACGGCTGCGCCCCGTCAGAGCTGCGGGGAAAATTAAAATCATACGCCCGTCATCCCGCAAAACCTGGGCGGCCTCCCGCAATAGCCTGACAGCCTGGCGTTGCGTCTGAAAAGCATGCATCAGGACAACACGGTCAAAACTTTCGCTTTGAAACGGTAAAACACCTGCTTCGCCAACAAGCGTATGCACCATGCTGTCACGCAGACCCGCCCCTCCACGCTTCACACCATCATAATGCGGCAAAACAACTGAAACAGGATTCATCTGCAGCCCCGGCCAGGCGCGCAGGCAAGGGGAAGCATAGCCCACTCCAAGCACTTTCTGCCCGGCAGTCAGATCCGGCCAGAAAACTCTGACCTGACGATGCAACAGCGACATACATCTCTGGCCGGTCCCGGTTGCATAAAAATCAGACAACGCTGAAAAAGTGACGTTTTGCATAGTTCATGTCTATCATGATCCTTTGATCCTGTGACACTACAGATCATATAGTCTTTTACGACTTACGCTATACAGGAGCCCCCGCAATGTCTCTTTCAGTGCACCCCATCCCTGTCATGTCAGACAACTATGTCTGGGTTTTAACCGACACAAAAACTGGCATAACAGCCATTGTTGACCCGGGAGTCGCAGAACCGGTTGAAAAAGCACTTGATGCTGCAAACCTTAAACCTGACCTGATTTTGCTTACACATCACCACCCTGACCATACAGATGGCACAGAGGCCCTGAGAAAGCGCTACAATGCAAAAGTCGCAGGGGCTGCTAACGATGCCAGCCGCCTGCCAAAGCTTGATATTGCATTGCGTGAGGGTGACACAGTAGCCGTAGGTGACTCTGTTGCGAAGGTGCTGGATGTACCGGGACACACAATCGGGCATATCGCTTTTTATTTTGACGGTGCTCCTCCTGCTCTTTTCTGCGGTGACACACTCTTTAGCATGGGCTGTGGCCGCCTTTTTGAGGGTACGCCGGCACAGATGTTTGACTCTCTGAGCAAATTTAACAGTCTGCCTGACGAGACCCGTGTTTATTGTGGCCATGAATATACACTGAGCAACGCGGCTTTTGCGCATCATACAAACCCCGACAACAAAGCTCTGCAGGCTCGCATTGAAGAGGTAAAGAAGCTGCGGGCTGAAAATCTGCCAACCCTGCCAACAACACTTGGCACAGAACGGGCTACCAACCCCTTTCTGCTGGCAAAAGATGTAGCCACCTTTACAAAATGGCGTCAGGAAAAAGATAACTTCTAAACAACCTCTCTTAATGAGAAACAGTTGTATCAGCCTGCCTGCCCTGCATCAGCCCTTCGGCGGCATGCAGGGCAGAAAGCAGAGAGCCGGCACTGTAACCGGCAAACACAATCTCACTGTGACGAACGGGAACAAACAGCGTCACAGAGCACGGCTGTGTTTTCTCATTACGAGATAAAACGGCATCAAGCTTTGTCATAATTTCCTGTTGCTGCTCCGGCACTATATTATCATGCCTCAGCTGCTCAAAAAACGGTCGGAAACTCGTCAGTGTCAGCCAGCTGTCACCACTCAGCCCTTCATGCTCAAGCACAAAGAGTTTTGCAGCCCAGGTCATATGCAGACCCTGCCAGTCTGCCTCAGCCTGAGGAATAAAAATATCAGGTAAAGCCTGGGCCGCCGTTACCGGCTCAGAACCAGAATGGCCTTCTTTCTGCTCTGCCACATCACCGGTACTGCGTAACAAACGCTGCCAGCTTTGTCGGCGCTCAGATAAAGGACCGGGAAGTGTCACAACGACAGAAACATTAGTTAACACGTGGCGACCGGGCGCGATGTTAAGCTTCTGCGCAGTGATGTGCAAACCCGCTATCCGCTTATCAGCCTCAGCCTTTGGGTTAATAAGCATACGCCCTTTTACCTGGCGCAGTGACAGAGCATGTTGCGCCAGTACACCCTGCCGGGAGGAAAGCGTGATAAAATCTGCAGAAAACGCTATATCCTGAGCAGAAAGAGGAAATACCCCCCGCAACGGAAGCAAAAGCTCAACAGGAGCACCTGCCATTTGCCAGACATCGCTCTGCTTTGAGGATAAAGACAGCCCCAGCTTTTCTCCGCCTTCAAGCCTCAGAACAGCTGAAAAAGGATGAAAAGGTGAAAAACCCAGCCGGACGTTCTCAGCAAAAAAAAGTGCTTTCTCCGAGCATCTTACCGAAGCACCTGAAAGCTGCACTGAAGGATTAAAAAAAATACCGGGGTAGCTTGTCTGCTTTGTCGCTCTGAGCGTACACCCGCTTTGCTGCTGAAAGGCGACAAGCTGGCGCTTTAAATAAAACTGACCAGACAAACTTAATATAAAATCCGCCATACCGCATAACAGGATGCCGCACAGCGCGAGCACAACAGAGCGATATAAAATCTTTCTGCGCGTTTTAAGCCCTGTCATGCCGTCATAACCAATACATCAGGGAGAAAATGTCTCCTCCATATCTCTCCAGGCCTGCTGAATGTCAGAAATCATCACTTTACCAGGGGCAGGCTGCACTGGCTTGCCAATGACCACATATAAATCCCCTGATTTTTTCAGAAAAGCATTCCGCCCCCAGAACACACCGGAGTTTGTGGCTACAGGAATAACCGATTGTTTTGTATGGTTTGCCATAGCCGTAATACCAGGCTTGAGCGGCACCCTCTCCCCCGGAGCTGTTCTTGTTCCTTCAGGGAAAATAATCACCTGTTTGCCAACATCCATCGCCTTGCTGGTTTCCTGCAACAAAACACGTAAAGCCCTGGTCCCGGCAGAACGGTTAATGGGCATCATGCCGGCGAGAATAAGCATTGGCCCGACAAGAGGTATTTTGCGCAGTTCCCCTTTCATGACGTAACAGGGCCTGGAAACAAGTAACATCCAGATAAGAGTGTCAAACGCTGACTGATGCTGAGAGGCAATCAGCAAAGGGCCTTCAGCCGGCAGATTTTCCCGCCCGACAATATGAACTTTAACCCCGCATACAGACTGAAAAAGCGCAAGCACCAGTCGCGACCACAGCTTTGCATATGGTAACGCATAGCCCCGCGCAAACCAGCGCACAGAAAATGCCCCCACACCCATGAGCATTGTCAAAGAAAAGGAGGCGACATTAAAAATAACAGAACGGATAATAGCTACAATCACAACAATATCTCTTTAAAAGCGGTCCGTGAGCCCGCTCAAAAATCAGCCCGTGGCTCTCTCCATGCTCTTAAAAGCTTACCTGTTGCAAGTCATTATAACATTAAAATAAGAAAAACTCTCCTTCTCTCTGGCCTGCGCGGAGTTCGGGATGTATAAAAATCCACCTTATCTCAAGAGGATTAGAGAACCACGATGAGCGACTTTAAAGTAAAAGACATTTCTCTGGCTGAATGGGGCCGCAAGGAAATTTCCATTGCAGAAGGCGAAATGCCAGGCCTGATGGCGCTCCGTGAAGAGTATGGCAAAAGCCAGCCTCTTAAAGGAGCACGCATTGCAGGCTGCCTGCACATGACCATTCAGACTGCTGTTCTGATGGAAACCCTGGTAGCTCTCGGTGCGACTGTGCGCTGGTCTTCATGCAACATCTTCTCCACCCAGGATCACGCAGCGGCAGCTATGGCCGCAGCTGGCATTCCGGTTTTTGCATGGAAAGGCCTTAGCGAAGAAGAATTCGTATGGTGTATCGAGCAGACGGTTAAAGGCCCTGATGGCTGGACCCCGAACATGATTCTCGATGACGGCGGTGACCTGACCGTGCTGATGCACGACAAATACCCTGAGCTGCTCGCCGATGTTAAAGGACTTTCTGAAGAAACAACAACAGGTGTGCACCGCCTGTGGAAAATGCAGAAAACCGGTGAACTCAAAGTTCCTGCAATCAATGTTAACGACAGCGTAACCAAGTCAAAATTCGACAATCTTTATGGCTGCCGCGAAAGCCTGGTCGATGCGATCCGCCGTGGTACTGACGTGATGATGGCTGGTAAAATTGCTGTCGTTGCCGGTTATGGTGATGTTGGCAAAGGCTCTGCTGCCTCTCTGCGTAACGCAGGCTGCCGCGTGCTGGTAACCGAGGCTGACCCGATCTGCGCCCTGCAGGCCGCTATGGAAGGCTATGAAGTTGTTACCATGGAAAACGCTGCATCACGTGGCGATATTTTCGTGACAGCTACCGGCAATGTTGACGTCATTACCCTTGAGCACATGCGCGCCATGAAAAACCGCGCCATTGTGTGCAACATCGGTCACTTTGACTCTGAAATTCAGATCGAAGCCCTGCGTAACTTCACGTGGGACAATATCAAACCACAGGTTGATGAAGTTGTTTTCCCTGATGGTAAACGTCTGATCGTCCTTTCAGAAGGCCGCCTGGTAAACCTTGGCAACGCAACAGGTCACCCCTCTTTCGTGATGTCTGCGTCTTTCACCAACCAGACTCTGGCACAGATCGAACTGTGGACTGCTCCGGCTGGCAAATACGAAGCCAAAGTTTACACCCTGCCTAAAAAGCTCGACGAAAAAGTTGCTGCTCTGCACCTTGCTAAAGTTGGAGCACAGCTCACACAACTCAGCCAGGCACAGGCTGATTATATTGACGTACCGGTTCATGGTCCGTTCAAAAGCGAAGAATATCGCTACTAAGAGCATACAGACTAAACGGATCACAACCTGCGGGTTGTGATCTGCTCTGTTTTTTCTCTTCACACAGGAGATTCTCTGATGAGTATTTTCGGCTCAATTCTCTCAGCTATTTTCCATCACGCTAAAGCAGCGACACCTGATGCGCCGGCAGCAGCCGGGAGTGCACCTGCACAGACAGGCGCTGCATCTGCCACGGCACCCGCAGCTGCCGCACCGGTAGATGTCAATGCTGTGCTAAATGCGCTGGCAGAAAAGAACCCCCAGAAGCTCAACTGGCAGGAATCTATTGTCGATCTGCTTAAGCTGCTTGATCTGGACAGCTCTCTCGATGCCCGCAAAAAGCTGGCTGGCGAACTTGGCTTTACCGGGGACACCAACGATTCAGCCTCTATGAACGTCTGGCTGATTAAAGCTGTGCGTCAGAAACTGGCTGAAAACGACGGTAAGCTGCCTGCAAGCCTCTGATACTCTGCTAAACATTCTACAGAGTATACAGATATCATTATGCCTGATTGCTAAGGCCATCAGGCATAATGACAGCCACTAATATTTTTACGCTACCTTTGCAGCCTCAGCCTAACGAAACAGGCATACTTCATATTACTGGCAATGCTGGAATAGCGCCAATAAACGTCATTAATAATCGAATAGCTTTACCATTATAAAGCTAAACGCTCTCAGCAACCCATTTTCGTTTTTTAGTCGCCTGACCAATGCCCGGGTTGAGACAATTGCACGGATCAAGCGTGCGATAATGCGCCAGCATTTCATCTGGTGCCTGGTACAAATGTCCTACATTATGCTCAGCAGGGTAGCGCGCACCACGCGCATCAAGACCAGGCAACATGCTGTGTTCCACGGCCATGACATCATAGCCTTTTTTCACAACATAATCCTGATGCATCACATGGCACAGAAAATGACCATAATAGAGCTTAACAATCAGCTTTTCTTCAATTTCGGCTGGCAGCTTTTCAAACCAGTCCTGGTCATTACGACGCAGAGCTACGTCGAGAGCCACAATATTTTCAGCCTCCCGGTGATGCACCGCACGATAGCGCACCGCTGCACCGGCAGCCGCAAAACGATGCAGAAAAGCACGCTTACCTTCGTCTGTCGTGCACTCAAAAAATGAGCCACTGGCCTTGCTGAAATACTCCTGCAAATAAACTCTTACAGCAGGCATCAGCTTCTCTGAAACTTTAAGCATCAGATGATGTTCAAAGCGATTTCTGTACTCAAGCATCCTTTTAGGCAACTGGCCTGGTAAAAATTTACTGGCAAATTGTAAAAAACGGTCACTGGGGCTGTCAGGTAAAAAGCGGAATTTTTTAACAAAGCCATCAAAGTGCAATTTCCAGGCAAAAAACCGGGGCAAAAATCCTGTGCCCAGATAGCGAATGACTGCAAATGTATCTTTGCCGTATTTCTCAGCAATATCAAATGCATCCCGGTGCATATATTCACCAGCAACCGGCAGCTCATCAAAGCCTGTCAGTAAATGACGCCTCAGATCTTCAAGCTCCTGCGTGTCATTTGTCCCAATATAAAAAACATGGGAACGTTTCTCAGCAGGGAATGTGTCCAGTCTGACAGCGAACACCACAAGCTTACCGGCACAACCGGCAGCTTCATGCCAGCGTGCAGGATCAGCATTATACCGTGCCGGAGTGTCTGCATCCACGTCACGAACATGCTGAATATAGCGGTCATCATGCCCACGGGCTGCATCCCACGTGACATCAGCATCACTAAAATCACCGTTTTGCACCCGTGTCAGAACAGCCTCCGGGTCATCCCCCAGGTTAATACCCAGGTGGTTAACCAGACGCAGCTGTCCGTCTTCCCCAACCTGGCCAAAAATAGCCATTTCCGTATAAGCCGGGCCACGCTGTACCAAAGCACCGCCTGAGTTATTACTTACACCACCAAGAACGGATGCCCCGATGCAGGATGAACCAATAACTGAATGAGGCTCACGCCCCAGCGGAGCCAGTTTATTTTCAAGCTCATACAATGTAGAGCCTGGCAGGCAGACAACCTGGCGCCCCTCACCGATGAGGTGAATACCTGTAAGCCGCAAAGTGCTGATCAGCACAATCTCACGGTCGTAATTATCGCCATCAGGTGTTGAGCCACCGGTCAGACCAGTATTAGCTGCCTGCATAATAATAATTTTATCAGCCTGCACAGCAGCCTGAGCAACCCGCCAGAGCTCTGTAAGGGTACCCGGCCTTACAACCGCGAGCACCTGACCTGACCCAAAACGAAACCCATGCCGGAACTGATACGTGTCAGCATCTCCACTCAGCACATGCTCTTTACCAACAATCGCTTTAAGACCAGATACAAGCGCGTGATCTGGCTGAGATTGTACATGCGCCATGGGATATTAGTCTCCTGAATGTTTGTTATTTTTTATCTAATGTTAAGCTATTTGAAAATAGCAAAGAGAAGCTACACACAAAACCATTTTATCTAATAATATCTGCAGGTAATATTAAAATTCACCTGATCATATTATGTTGTTTCTGAACAGACTGAGCCACCTTACTCGGATGAGCCGCTTTCAGCGCATCCGTTGAATCAACCACAACGAGAAGAGACCCTGCTAAAGGCGACTGATTACGATCTTTGCGCAGCAAGGCACTAAAACGCCTGTCAATTGCGGCAGCACGCTCATATTCAGCATCAATCAGACCATGTTTATCAATGAAAATATTTAATGCTGCAGGGATGCGCACACATCCTTCTGACGCGGTATGCCCCAGGCGCGGCTCAAGATAAACAGGGTCAGTCGCATGCATCTCAAGGCGAATTTGCCCTTTCTCACGTGAGGGCAGCCAGCCTTTTTCAGCCCACTGCCAGCCAAAGTCCCACACGCGCATGTCTTTGACACCGTTCCCTTTGATACCATGCTCGTTTTTCGTACCTAAAGCCCTGTAGCCCAGAATATCTGATGTATTCGCAAAAACACCTGTCGGGGTAATATAGTAATATTTACGACCAGTTGTACCACTTGATATTTTGGTCACGCCGATAACCTGCCAGTCCTCAGCATCGCCAGGAAGTGCTGCAATAAGTGCAAGGCGCTGGACCCCGGGGTTACGGTCTACAACAACCAGCACCTGCGGACGTGTCAGCGGATGGTCTGCTGAATGCTCTGCCAGTTCTTTCTGTGCAAGGCTGATCCAGAGCGCTTTCTTCTCGGCTGAAATATTTTTTTCACCGCCAACCTCTTTATTAAAAGCGAGAGTAAGGCGATGCACTTCTGCTGGCACATCCTCAACAGCAAGTGTCGGATAATCCGGCATAGCTGGCACTTCAGGAAGAGTTTCACTACCGGCCGTATGCTGGTCAGAGGTTATTTTATCTGCCGGAGCTGGACTGGTTTGTTCCGACTGAGGTGTTTCACTACCAGAAACGAGAGGAGAGACAGCCCGCTCCTGCGCATGCGCCAGGAGCGGAACAGGAAACACCATGCATGCCAGAATAAAAATTTTTGCTCTGTGCAAATCAAACTCTCCGGTCACTGACGACGGAAAGTTCTGGTGCTCCCTTCGTCAAAAATTTTAAATATTCAGAGAACGGCCATCTGCACCCAGAGCCGCTTCTTTCACTGCTTCACTCAATGTCGGGTGTGCATGGCAAACGCGCCCGATGTCTTCAGCAGAAGCACCAAACTCTATAGCCATTGTTGCTTCTGCAATCAGCTCACCGGCAGAAGGGCCAATAATATGCACACCAAGAACAC
The DNA here is from genome assembly GCF_002153485.1 of Acetobacter sp. DmW_043. Classification (NCBI taxonomy): domain Bacteria; kingdom Pseudomonadati; phylum Pseudomonadota; class Alphaproteobacteria; order Acetobacterales; family Acetobacteraceae; genus Acetobacter; species Acetobacter sp. DmW_043. The sequence continues at coordinate 223,385 of NZ_JOMN01000015.1, forward strand.
GATCTGTTTTTTTACAGGCGAGAACTTTCACAAACCCATCAGTCATACCCAAAGCACGCGCACGACCATTTGCAAGGAAAGGGAACTTACCTGTTTTATACTCTACACCTTTTTCCTTTAGTGCTTCTTCTGTAAATCCAACAGCAGCAACTTCAGGCCATGTATAAATAACGCCTGGAATGGCATCATAATTTACATGACCAGCCTGACCTGCCAGCAATTCTGCCAGAGCCACGCCTTCTTCTTCTGCTTTATGTGCCAGCATCGGACCAGCAATAACATCACCAATCGCATAAATACCGGGAACACTGGTAGAAAAATGTGCATCCGTGACAATACGGCCACGCTTATCCAGTTCAATACCGGCTTCTTCCAGCCCCATATTTTTGCTGGCAGCAGTACGGCCAACAGCAACCAGAACAACATCTGCCTCAATCGTTTCAGCAGCGCCACCGGCAGCAGGCTCAACAGTCAGCACAACACCTGACTTTGTTTTTTCTGCTTTGGTTACCTTATGACCCAGTTTCATTTTAAAGCCCTGTTTTACCAGGAGTTTCTGAAACTGAGATGCCACTTCGCTATCAATACCCGGAACCAGATGGTTCATGAACTCAACGACTGTAACATCTGCACCCAGACGATTCCAGACACTGCCCAGCTCAAGACCGATAACGCCACCACCAATCACGACAAGCCGTTTAGGCACTGAAGACAGCTCAAGCGCGCCTGTTGACGTAACAATAACTTTTTCGTCAATCTCGATGCCTGGCAGGTTCGCACTATCACTGCCTGAAGCAATGATGATGTGCTTTGCTGTAACCGGCTTGCCATCAACAGTAATGCGACCCGTACCTTCAACCTTACCGTGACCTTTAAGCCAGGTAATGCCATTTTTCTTGAAAAGGAACTCAACACCTTTGGTATTGGCTGTCACAATCTCGCTTTTACGAGCCTGCATTTTAGCAAGGTCAAGACCAACTTTTTCAAGCACAACACCATGAGCTGCAAAATCATGTGCCGCGGCATGATAATTTTCAGATGACTGCAGCAATGCCTTTGAAGGGATACAGCCAACATTAAGGCAGGTACCACCAAGGGTTGCGCGTTTTTCTACACAGGCGACCTTAAAGCCAAGCTGTGCTGCCCGAATTGCGCATACATACCCACCCGGGCCTGAACCAATAACAATGACATCATAATCAACGTTTTCAGCTTCAGCAGGTGCAGCCGCTTTTACTTCCGGGGCTGAGGCAGCCGCCTTTGCCGGAGCTGGCGCAGAGGCCGCTTTAGCAGGAGCAGCACCACCGGCTTTACC